>JAKQGT010000199.1 GCA_029556005.1 Chlamydiota bacterium
GGAAGTGAAAATCGGGAACTTCTCGATCTCATTCACCTTCTGCAACAACAACTTTCCCTGCGTGATGAAGGAAGAGAAACAGCGATTGCTTTGGCAAAATTAAAAGAACGTCTCGAGAAAAACTCCGATGAAAGATATTTAGCGAAAGGAGAGCTATTTGGGAGTAGTTCCCCGATTTGGCGCGCCTGTTCTTCTATTCTTAAAGGGGTGGGGTTTAACTATGACTTTTCCGATGAAGAGGGTCCTGCTTTGGAACTGAGAAGTGGAAAACCCCTTGAGGATTTGAGTCAGAAAGAGAGCCTCCCTTTAATAAAAATTGGTGATCTTCTGGTGACAACGGGAATGGATGGGGTATTTCCTGCCGACATTCCTGTAGCCCTTGTTTCTTCTATCGCTCCTCTCAAAGAGGGAGCTGTTGCTTTTGATATTGAAGCCAAGCTGTGTGCAGGGAACTTAAATCAATTAAGAGATGTCATTGTCCTCCCTCCTCTTTCTATTTTAGAAGAGGAGTAGTAATAGGATTTTTATGAAATGGGGTCGTTACTGGGTGCTGAGAGAAGCATCTTTTCAGTAATTTCTTTGCGCAGTTCAGCAAAATCGCGATCTTCTCCAAAAGTGTATTGATAAAGTTTTTTCCGCGCTTCGTGAAAGCGCTTTTGGTGGGGGAGCTCTTTTTCGATAAATCCATAAATATCTCCATAAGCATTTTCGGGGATAAGTGTTCCACAGGTATGCAGATGGGTAGAATCGGTCCGTTTATTTTCTCTTTTGCTAGCTTCAAAGAAAAACATGGGGCGGTTGTAATACAGAAAATCATAACCAATTGATGAAAAGTCTCCCAGATAGATATCTGTACGCTTAAGTAGGGGTAAGACAAGAGGATAGAGAGAGAGAATCGTAACATTGGGACGCGTTTGATACTTTTCCTGAATCAGGTGGACAAAGCCCGCTTGATGGTGTTGCAGCCAAGGGTGGAGTTTTACAATGAGATTGTAGTGGTCGGGAAGTTGGTCAATAATCGGAATTCCTACATCAAAAAGAGAAGACGAAAGCTCGAGATCTTGCCATGTGGGAGCATAGAGGATGGTGGGTTGTTTTTTAGCAAATTGGGAGAAGACCTCTTCTTGGGCTAAGTGATCGTAAAATTCCTCATGTTGAAAATAGAAAGGAAAACGATAATTACTGGTTCGGACATAAGCATCGAGTGTTGGAATAACACCCATAGCATTTAAGCGGTCTTCCATTTGATCGCCGTAAATCAAAGTATAGTTTTGCATTTTAAACTGTGACATGGGCTTATCAGAATTCCCATGGGGGCAATACCAGAAGTTGATAGGCTTACGAAAAATAATTTCAAACAGAGGGCTGAGGTCTTTACGATAGTTTGCAGAAGAAACAAAGAGGGTATCATAGCGGGTAGCGATGTATTCTAAAATCCGTTGATGTTCCTGAATGTAAATTGGCTTGACTTGAGGGTAATACTTTTTAAGCGTTTCATAAACGCTCTCTTCATCCGTAACAATGGGCACTTGGAGAATATAGCTGATAACAGCGAGGTGATCGAGGTGGTTCACAGAATCTCCGGGAGCTAAACAGA
>JAKQGT010000215.1 GCA_029556005.1 Chlamydiota bacterium
CATAAGCTCCATCGATGAGTTTACGCACATTATTAATTGCTTCTGGCTCAACGCGCACAGAATCGGTACGCATATAGGTGATTAATCCCTCTGTCCCTTCCGATCCGAGGTCAACCCCTTCATAGAGGCTTTGAGCAATTCCCATCGTACGGGATGCCGCAAAACCATAGTGTCGGCTCGCCTCTTGTTGCAAAGTGGAAGTGATAAAGGGAGGAACGGGGTGGCGCTTCTTTTCTTTCTTTTCGACGTGGGAGACCTTGAATGTGGCATGATTCAGAGCGGTCACGAGCTTTTTGGCTTCGATTTCGTTGGGAATAAGGGCGACATCTTTTCCTTTGATGGCCTCTTTTTCTACCTTTTTTCCATCAATAGAGTATAAGGCTGCTATGAAAGAGCGTTCTTTAGGGTTTTGCTGAAGAGTTGCAGAAATATTCCAATATTCAACGGGATCAAAGGCCTCAATCTCTTTTTCTCGATCGACAACTAACTTTAAAGCAACGGACTGCACACGCCCTGCAGAAAGATTTCCCCCCGATCCACTCCGTTTAATCCGTCTTTGGAGCAGCGGGGAGATTTTATACCCCACCATACGATCGAGTAAGCGACGCGCTTGTTGGGCGTTCACCAAAGAGATATCGATTTTTCGGGGATGTTTGAGGGCTTCACTTACAGCATCTTTAGTAATCGCATTGAACGTCACACGCTGGACAGTAGGGCCTTTAGGCAAAATATGTGCAATATGCCATGCAATCGCTTCCCCTTCACGGTCAGGGTCGGGAGAGAGATAAACGGTATCGCACTCTTTTGCTGTCTTCTTCAGTTTGTCAATCACATCCTTTTTATCTGGGAGATTTTCGTACTGAGGCTCAAAATCATTTTCCAGATCAATTCCAAAGCCCCGCGTAGGCAAATCGCGGATGTGACCTACCGAAGACTCCACATGGTAAGCATTACCCAAAAATTTTTTGAGAGTCTTTACCTTAGTCGGAGACTCAACGATGATTAAGGTTTTTCCTTTTCCCATATCTTCAGTAAAATAAATAATAAGCTTTTCAGGCTACTTAATTTTATTCATTATTTTCAAGCTTCAATCATTTTTGATAGTCCCAAGGAAGGAATTTCTTATTGAATCAGAAAACGAAATCGAATAAGTTACCATCCTTAAAAAAGATTTTTTATCAAGGAGCGCGTGATGAAGCGGTTTTTCCTTATTTTAGTTCTCATTGCTATCGGGTTTACCCTAGGTTTTTCATACCGAGAAATTAAAGTCAAAGTTTTAGCAAACAAGATGGCAGTAGGGTCTCTGAAACCGATCTATGCCACCCATCCCATCCTGAAAAAAGCCCCCTTTGTCGTTGTGATTCACGCCTATAATAATGCCTCTACCTGTGAGCAAACATTGGTTTCTGTTTTAAACCAAAATTATGATCCTTTCCGTCTCATCTATATCGATGGAGGCTCCACAGATGGAAGCTACGAAAAAGTGGAAAATGTCTTAAGTCGCCATCCCTTTAGAGATCACACCCTCCTGCGCCCCAATAAAGATCAAAATGTTTTAGAAGTGTTTTATCGAGCGCTGCATGCGTGTCAAAGCCATGAAATCGCCCTCCTTTTAGAAGGAAAAGAATTTTTAGCTCATGAAAATGTCTTAAATGAACTCAACCACCTCTATGCTAATCCCGATGTTTGGGTTACAGAAGCCTCTGCACTCGATTACCCTACCTATGAGAAGCGAAAAAATCATTCTACATTGCGGACTTTTTATGTGGGACTTTTCCAAAAGATCAAGCTTCAAGAGTTTGTGCAAGAGGGGAGATTCCTTACAGAAAGTAAAGAAAAAATCATCCACGCACCCCTCAAAGGACTTGCTAGAGAACATGCTTTTTTCACCCCCAACCTATTTTATTTAAGTGGAGCTAAGCTCCTCTCTCCCCCTGAGGAAGTGAAGGCACTCATGGCCTATGCCCCCCACAGAGATCTCCCTGGACACAATTTTATTAGGGATGATGAACATGTAGACATTGTTGTATTTTCCTATAATCGCCCCCTTCAGCTTTATGCTTTTTTAGAGTCTGCAAATACCTATATTAAAAACCTTCACCGCCTCTATGTCATCTACCGCGCGGAGAATGAATCCTATGATGAAGGGTATGAGCAGGTGAAAAAAGATTTTCCTCAAGTCACTTACATCAAACAATCCTTTGAAGCTCCCTATGAGGATTTTTCTCCCCTTGTCCAAAAAGCTGTTTTTGATAGGCAAGTATCCACAGCCCGCTATGTCGCCTTTGCACTCGATGATAATATCGTTCGAGACACCATCGATATGAAAGAGGCTGTCCAATTGATGAAACAGACAGGGGCCTATGGATTCTATTTTCGTTTAGGGAATCATCTCGACTTCCCTCCACAACATACGATTCCCCTTCAGGAGGGGATCTTTGCTTGGCAATTTTCTACAGGAAAGGGGGCGTGGGCCTGCCCCAATTCAGTGAATATGACCCTGTTTAGGAAAGAAGAGATTTATCCCTATTTTCTCTGCATGAAGTTTCATAACCCGAATATTTTGCAAGCGCTGTGGAATGAGCATGCAGATTTATCCCAAATAGGGTTATACTACGAGCGCTCAAAAGTTGTGAACCTTCCCCTGAATATTGTGAGTGCCAATGAGTGGATCAATGAGAAGAAGACAAATATTTCAACCAAAGATCTCCTGACAGCCTTTCAACAAGGGTTAAAAATGGATATAGTCCCCCTAAAGGGATTAGAAAATAGTGAGATTGAAATCAATTATGAACCCCAATTTATCAAAAGGGAAAAATGAACCTATTCAGGCATTACCCAAGGACCCCGCAATTTTTAAAACAGGGTAGGTTTTTATGAAAAAAGAAATCCTTATCCTCCTATTTGTTTGCCCCCTCGTTTTTTTCTACGTATTCTCTCAGAATATGAAGAGCAACAACAACAAAAGAGAGCAAAGTTCTCATTTGACCCTGGAAGATTCTTTTGAAAAACTAGAAGGAAGTGATACAAGCAATTGGAACTACATCCAAACAAAGCGTGATTATCGAGATCTTGAATGTTTTAAAACTCTCTACAAAAAAAATTACAAACATCAGTTTAATTCTAACCCTAGTTTTAAAATTCCCAAAATCATCCATCTGATCTGGATTGGACCTAAGCCTTTTCCCTCTGGATCGGTTGAAAACATCCGTACATGGATGGCCCATCATCCAGACTGGACATTCAACTTTTGGACAGATCGAAAACGTTTGCCCCCCTGTAATGGGATGCAAGTGAAGCAATTAAAAGATTTTCACTTTGAATTTCTGCAGGATAAATTTAAAGAATCCAAAAACTGGGGAGAAAAAGCTGATATCTGGCGTTATGAGATCCTCTATCAACAAGGGGGACTTTATATCGATCATGATGCGGCTTGTGTCCGCCCTTTCCACGGCCTCCATACGGGTTATGATTTTTATGCAGGACTCGAAATGCCTCATGAGGAAATTGATTCCCTAGCCCTCACCGCAGGGATTGGTGTCATTGGAGCAAAACCTCGCCACCCTGCTTTGCAGGAAACGATACGCCTAGTCTTACAAAGGTGGGATGCCGTAACAGAAAAATTTTCCGCATCTGATCCTCTTGTGCAAGCGCGACGTGTGACCCACCGGACACTGATTGCTTTCACCCATGCCTTTGAAAAAGGGCTCAATCAACCCGGAAATACCGATATTATTTTCCCAGCCTGCTACTTTTATCCTAAGGGGAACCTCCCCGGTTTTTATTCCGAGCATCTCTATGGGACGACCTGGAACAATTTAAATGAAACCCCCAACGAGCAGTTTTTTCAAAAAATGTTGCGCCATCTCCGTAACCGAGATGCCAAGATCATCCATGTAGAATTAATGAGTCTATTTGCATTGATCGGGTGCTTTAGCTTATACTTTCTCATTAACAGAGAGATTAAAAGGAAGAAGACACAATGAAAGCTCCTTTAAGTTTGGGTTTAAAAATCCTCTTCATCATTCCCCTCATCATTTTAATGACTGCGTGTGAAAAGAAAAGCCACGTGAAACAGTCCGATGATTTCAATACCTTGATGGGGTCGAATAAAAGTGTGTGGAAATTTATCGAGACCCATGAAGACTTTAAAAACATTCATCGCTTTAAAGACATTTACACCAAAAACAAAGACCTGCAGTTTCTCAAGCAAGAAGAGGTGAGAATTCCTAAAGTCATTCACTTTATTTGGTTAGGACCCAACCCTTTCCCAAAAGAATCGCTTGAAAATGTCCGCTCATGGGTTGAGCACCACCCCAACTGGACCTTTAAATTCTGGACAGATCGCCGCCGAGCCCTTCCCCACCCTTCCATGGAGATGCATCTTGTAACAGATTTTAAATTTACCAAACTGAAAGATTGCTTTCAGCAGTCCGATAATTATGCAGAAAAATCAGACCTCCTTCGGTATGAAATCTTAAATCAAGAGGGAGGGCTTTACGTTGACCATGATGTACGGTGCTTCAAGGCTTTTTCCCCTTTTCACTACAACTTTGATCTCTATTGTGGTTTAGAACCCCCCCATAAACCTATTCTCAGTAGCTCGATCTCGGTTAATAATAACATCATTGGTGTAAAACCTGGACATCCTGTGATGCAAAAAGCGATCGACCGAGTTAAAGAGAGATGGGATGAGGTGGGGATGGCTTATCCCGGAGATGATAAAGAGTCGATTATCTACCGCGTAGCTCAGCGCTCTTTTATTGCCTTTGAAGATGCCGTGAAAAGTGGAGCCGATCAAGAGGGAAATACAGATATCATTTTCCCTGCTGCCTATTTTAACCGGATTGATGATGACTTTGCCCTTTTTGCACATCACTACTACGCTTCGACATGGTTTGAAGACGAAACCAAGTTTGAACGGAATGTGAGACGCCGCCTGATTTCTATCTCTCGTAAAAATAATCAAATTCTCCTTTTTAATGCTGTCATCTTATCGGCCAATTTGGTGTTGTGCGCCTGTCTCATCGTCCAATACCGGTCGATCCGCAAATTGAAAAAATGATAGGGTTAGAGGCGCTGAAGGCTTTGGGGGAAGAGGGGTTCATTCCTGGTCCTAATGAGACAGAAGAGGCCTTTGTCAAACGGCTTGACATCTTGAAAACCCACTCTCAGCAGCTATTACAAGATCAAAAATATGGACCCCTAATCGCTGATTTCAATAGACTCCGCGCCCATCTCCACTGGATTCCTCTACACTATTCCAATCACCGTCTCCTTCCTTGGCAAGGGGGAGCTTCCTGGACTTTTACCACACCTGAAGGGGCTTCTTTTCCTATCGTTCAACTCCGCAAAGGGTTTAAAAAAGGGCATTTTCTTTTTTATACTCAAGAGGAAGTCCTTCAGCATGAAGCCGTGCATGCTCTAAGAGTTGCCTTTCAGGAACCCCGTTTTGAAGAAATCCTAGCCTACTGGAACGCTCCCCAAAAATGGCGCCGCTTCTTAGGCCCCCTTTATCGCAAACCCAGCCAAGTGTTATTCTTTATCTCACTGATTTTTATTTCACTGGCTATGCAAGTCGCAGCGCTTTTCTTCTGGAATACCCCCTTTCTCCTTTTACTCAAAGGGGTCCCCTTTCTCCCCCTGGCTGATTGCTTTATTCGCTGTGTTCTTCTCCTAAAAGACCAGCGGATTTTGAAGAAAACCTTCCAAACCCTCCAAAATCTTTTTCCTAAGCAA
>JAKQGT010000358.1 GCA_029556005.1 Chlamydiota bacterium
ATTAAGCTGAATTATAAAAAAACAGGGAAGAAGATGAGCTCGATCGGAATGCCCCGCGTCTCGATCCCCGAAAGGAGGGATCAGGAGCGGCCCATGCCATCAGAAACTTTTTTAAAGCCAACCAAAATCGCTTTGGCTATGGGATATGCTCAGACTGATCATGCAAGTAATTATTTGAAAGCTGTTATCGAAGGTTCAGACCTTGCTGACTACTTTTCAGGAGACACCGATTCCCTTCCTCTTGAAGGAGACAAAGTTACCTTAATCAAAAATAATGTTACATCTCTCCTTGGAAAAGGAGCCTCCACCTGGACAATTGCGAATATTTTTACCCAAACTATCCTTCTGGGAAGCGCCTACTTAGAGTACTTGAACATTCTTGTTAGAGGAGACTCTGGCTTAAAGATCCCCTATGGAGATTTTCTTATTCCCGGAGCAAACCTTTACTGTGAAATGCAAAAATGTTTCAACCTTCTCTCCTCGATAGCAAGCTCTGAAAATCCCACGCAAAAACATGTAGAGTTTGTCAAACTCTTAGGAAGTTTAGCTGCCTCCCTGATTTACACGGGACAACTCGCTCTCTATCTCTACTTAGCAGAGCTTTCTGCAAAAACGCAGCTTACCCTCTCAAGCATCACCTATTTTTCCTCCATTTACCAACTTGTTGCAGGGGAATATGGGCAAACACCCCAAGCTCCTGTATTCCACATGCGCGTTTGACATCCTCCTCTCCCTAAAGGAAGAGAATTCCTAGATTGCTTAAGAACAACATAGGAGCAGTCCCTTATTGCTAACTCCTGCTGGTTCCTGCTTCATAGTATGCCTTATTGACTTACTCCACAGGCTATGACCCGATAGTCCTCGGGCTAAAATATTTAATGCTCCTACGTGATCTGCATTTCCTCGATACCCACACTTTTCACATTCAAACTCTGACTGGGTTCTTCTGTTTTTTGAGGAAATATGCTTACATTTTGGACATGTTTGGCTTGTATACTCAGGAGGCGCTTTTACTAAACTTCCTCCTTTCCACATCAGTTTGTACTCTAACATTGCAACAAACTGACTCCAACCTTGATCTAAATCCCTCTCCTTAATAGTATCTTAATCTTTTTGAACCTTGGGAGAGGGCTTTATGGCTATACAATTTTCCACTTTAGTAGATCCAACACAAAAATACGCTTATGTTCAAACGTTACTGACCGATCAAGACCAACTAAAAGATGCGGATGTACTGGGTGCTGAACTAAAAAAAATCGATCAAGATTCACTGTTTGCTCTTACCCAATGGATGATTCAATCGGTCTGTAGCTGGAGAACAGGATCCCACGAAGCCGATGCTTATGCAAACCGATTCGATGAAGCTTTTCAAGAGACGCGCGCAGAACTTCCTCTTACTGAAGAGCAACTTCAACAGCTCGATATCTTATGGTATACACGTCATGGAATAAAAGGGACTAATTACGAAAGCTTATCCGAAGAGGTGCGCTTAGGGTTTGAGGGAAAGCTCAACGCCTTTTTAGGGGATGATACTCAGATTGATGCCATTGACACCATGGAAAAAGCCCGTGGAGTCGCTTTTGAACTCTTTTCAGGCAAGCGTTGCATTGATTCAAGCCGCTTTATTCCTCATATGAATCACTTTCTTTATGTAGGGGCAGAGGGAGATATTGCATCCATTAAATATGTCATGCATAGCCTAAGAGAGAGGCAAAAAGAGCATTTTAAGAAGAATGGTTTTTTAAGAGAAAGTAGTACCCTTCCGATTCCTACCCATCCCATCGACCCTCTTAAAAATAAACAAATAGAAATCGTCATTGCCGGGGGAAAACGTCTCCTCCAAACCTTTCGAGAGCGCACATCGAATGGAAGTCGCTTTTACGGTGAGCAAGCCGGCATTCAGGTCAGCATAAAAAAACATGCCACATGGCAACTCGAACTCACCTCCCAAGTAGAAGAAGCGAGACGCTGGGCTCAAGCGCACTGCGATGAAGCCGTTATGCTTGTTGCAACCGTTAGTGAAAAGTATCTCGTAGAGAGTGCTCATGGAAAAGCAACACTCTATCCAGAAGCCCTCGACAGTCTCCGCATCTATCATACAATCCAGGTGCCGTACTGCCCCACAAAACCTCTCGCAACTAAAGATCTTTTCTTGACACTAAAAAGAACGAATGAGTGGCGTAAAATGTATCTGGACTTGATCTCCAATCAGCTCCATGGAGAGACCATCAGTAGACTACTAACAACTCAGATCGATGACACTTTCACTCCTCCCGATCTTCCCCCAATCGCCTTACGTATTCCTAACCCCCCTCAAGACCCCGAAGTAACGCAGTGGACAACCTATGCTAAAGGGGCTGCCGTAATATTAGGGCTCTTTCTGACCTATAAGTACGTGATTCGCCCGAACTACCCTAAACTTGAGGAGTGGTGGAATAGGCGCCAATCACCTGCATGAACCTATCTAGTGGGATAGGTTCATCTCTCCATTAAAATTTTTTGATGAAGAGAAGAAAGCTCTGTGCTATGTTCAAGATTATGAATTCAGAGCATTATACCTTGTTTTCTTTAACATTTTCTCTATTCTTACTGATGGATCCCCTCGGGAATATTCCTATTTATGTCTCTTTATTAAAAGACCTCCCTCCCAAACGGCAGCGGATCGTCATTTTTCGAGAGCTTTTGATCGCCCTAGCTGTCATTATTCTCTTTACCTTTTTGGGAGAGCATCTTCTGAACCTTCTCCATGTAGGTGAAGAGACGATTTTGATTGCAGGAGGACTCATTCTCTTTATGATTGCCCTCCGCATGATTTTTCCGAAAAGCAAAGATGCCTATTCTGACAGCCCCGAGCAAGGAGAGCCTTTTATTGTCCCCCTCGCCATCCCCTTGGTCGCAGGTCCGTCAGTCCTGGCAGCTGTCATGATCTATTCCCACCGGGAAAGCGATGGGGTGTTAATTACAGCGATTTGTATCGCCTGGGCCCTTTCCACTCTCATCCTCATCAGCGCTCCCTTTTTAAAAAAAATTCTAGGAACACGTGGCATCATCGCCTGCGAGCGCCTCATGGGGCTCCTTCTAACACTCATGGCCGTGCAAATGTTCTTAGATGGGATTGTCCCCTTTTTTCAGAAGTAGTTTTCTGCTACTCTTAAGGCTATGAACCTATCCCGATAATCAATTTGTTGGGATTTTTAGAGATTTTCTTTCAGATCTTTTCTTTTCATTTAAGGACATTGTCCATGAGACAAGGCCGCAAAATGAAGAGAAAAAATCGGCAGAAAAGGTAAAAAATACCAGAAATTGATTATTGG
>JAKQGT010000243.1 GCA_029556005.1 Chlamydiota bacterium
GAGTTCATGGGGACCTAAGAGCTTAAACTCCCCCTCTTCGGGAATGATCCAAAAAACCCGCTCTTTTTCCCGGGGAACTTCACTCATTTTTAAAGTAAATGTTTCTCCATCCTGCAGCCCTAACCTTCCCCCTTGAATGACCCAATGTTTGGGTTTCATCTCCATAGGAGAAACCAAGAAAGAGGAAAACTGATGGAGCCAATGTTCCAAGTAAAAGGAAAATTCTTTTTGATACTCAGGGGAAGCGTGAAGGGAGGTTTGAAGGGAGTGGGAATCGAGTTCCCATAAAACCACCGGCTCTTCACTAAAGGCAAAAACCTCATAGGAAAGCTCCTGATCCCTCTCCATATCGAATAATAACTTTCCCCTATGAACCGTTGAAAGAAGGGTGCGCCGTCCCTCTGCCTCCCCTTTTTTTTGCACTGCAAACAAAATCATCGAGCCTTGTTCCAAAAACCACACTTTCCCTGTTTTTTGGAGGGATAGGCGGTAATTTGCGGGTGCATCGATGCGCCGCCCTTTTTCTGCAAAAATCTTATACATCTTCGGCCCTCTCACTTTCGATCAATTCCCGATAGACCCCTTTGCGATCTTTAAGCTCCTGATGCGTTCCCCGTTCCACAACCTTCCCTTGATCTAAGACGATGATCTCATCGCAATCCTGAATAGTGCTGAGACGATGCGCTACCATAATGGCCGAACACCCCCGCTTCCGGATATGATTCATCACCTTTTTCTCTGTATTGGAATCTAAAGCGCTTGTCGCTTCGTCCATAATCATGATCGAAGGACTCACGAGTAAAGCGCGGGCAATCTCTAGGCGTTGCCTCTGCCCCCCACTTAAGTTGCGCCCCCCTTCGATCAACTCCGTCTCATACCCTAAAGGACGCTCCAAAATATCGTGATGGATGCACGCATCTAGAGCCGCCTGGATTAAAATATCATCCGAAGCCGTGGTATCCCAAAGGGTGATGTTATCGCGAATCGTTCCACTAAAGAGAAAAATCTCTTGATCGACATTGGAGAGGGAGCGTTGCATGACATCTGCGGGGTGATCTAAGTAGGGCTTTCCATCGAATAAAATCTCCCCTTCCCACGGATCTAGTAATCCTGTAGAGAGTTTTGCAATGGTAGACTTCCCACACCCTGAAGGTCCCACAAGGGCAATCCTTTGTCCCGGCTTAATAGTGATGCTGAGCTTCTCGATCAGGGGGGGAGCGAGAGGACTGTATCCAAACGTCACCTCTTTAAACTCTATGTACCCCTCTAACTTCACCATCTCTTCTTTCCCTTTACTCCGCCTTGTATAGATCCGATCAATCGGGTTTTTCAGGACATCATTGAGACGCATCAGCTCCACTTTCAGAAACTGAAGGGTTTGCCCAAAGTTGACAAACTGCGCGACAGGTTGCAAAAAGCTGAGGAGTAAAATCTGCAAAGCAATCAGCGTCCCGATCGTTAAACTCCCCTCCATTGTACGCCACCCTCCAATCCCTAAGAGGGCCGCTAAAGCGAGGCCCTGAAAAAGGATCGGCGAGGTCGTTAAAATCGCATCTTTGCGACTGATTTCTTGGAGAGAATTGATCTTATTCGTATCAAACCCTGCAAAAGCAGCAAACGTATCACTCTCAGTTCCGGTCGCTTTAATCGTTTCAATTTGTTGGATAGCTCCCACTGAGCTAGCTGTCACCATCGATTGCTCTTTTTGCAACCGAGCATAAGTATCGGTTCGCGAACGTTGGATGGCGCGCATCACCAGAAGACTCCCCACACCCGCTAAAATCCCTGTCAGAGCCACTGCAAAATCATACATGAACATGACAATGCCATAGAAGATGACTAAGAGAAGTTGGATAGAGGTCGTTGCAAGAGCCCCCGTCATCATCTGGGCAACCAGATTATTTTGTCCAACACGATTCGCGATCTCTGCTGGAAAGCGCTGGGTATAAAAGGAAACCGGAAGTCGAAGAATATGCCATAAAAAATCGCTCGAAAAACCAATCGCCAATTTCGCATTTAAGCGGTTTAAAAAGTATTGCTGAAGCCAGGTGAGAACCGCTCCTAAAACCATCGCTAAAGCAATTCCCAAAAGAAACTGCCCTTTCCAAGGCAAAATGTTCGAAACTAAGATATTATCCACAAAAATCCGCGTAAATACAGGCACCGAAAGGCCTGGAATCAATAGACATACTCCCGCTATCAATAAATAGAGCAAAGAGCTTTTGACTTTGCGCAAACGGGTGACGATATCTTCGATAATACTTTGCGTCTTTCCCCCCTTTTTAAACCCTTCCGTCACCTCAAAATGGAGAACCACTCCCGTATATCCCTGATCAAATTCTTCATAGCTCATCCGACGCGGCCCAAAAGCAGGATCATTGAGATAGACACAGTCTTTAGCAAACCCTTCCAGAACTAAAAAGTGGTTATAATCCCAAAAAATAATGGCTGGCTTTTTGCAAGCATAGAGTTCGGAAAGCCCCTCACGCATCCCCTTCCCTTTGAGGCCATAAGTGTGGGCTGCTTTGATGATATTTAGGGCATTACTCCCATCCCTGGAAACTCCACATTCTACACGGAGCTTCTCCAAAGGGACTTGACGCCCATAATGGGACAAAAGAATCGCTAAGCACGCCGCTCCACACTCCACATTTTCCATTTGAATCACTGTGGGAGTCTGTACTCTCCAAAATTTTTGGGGCCTTAATACCATCACTCCCCCTAAGACTTTAAAGGGATGAGATAGGAAATCGAACGCTTACTTTCAATCGTGATCCGCACCGTTCCC
>JAKQGT010000256.1 GCA_029556005.1 Chlamydiota bacterium
AAAGGTATGGTCGGGGTACTTGTCACGCAGTCGATGCACCTCTTCAGCAGTAATGCTATCGGCAAGGGTACATCCTCCATTCGGATTGGGATCGATCACGATTTTTTCAGGGCTTAGAATTTTAGCTGTTTCTGCCATAAACCTAACAGCGGGGAAGACAATCATCTCTGCAGAGGTTTCTGCCGCTTTGAGGGCAAGACCATAAGAATCTCCCACATGATCGGCAACGGTATAGAGAATATCCGGGTGAACATAAGAGTGAGCTAGGAGGATCGCTCTGTGTTTTTTCTTTAATTCGAGAATTTCATTCACTAAGGGGATCAGCCGTTCACACCGCTCCAGGGAGTAGGTGCAGAGGGGATTATCCACACGGATATTTTTTAGCTTGCTATAGAGATCTTTAGCTTCCATGATGCATCCTATCGAGATAGCTTTGAAGGATGAGGGTGGCACTCATGGTATCGAGGTGTTGCGCGCGCTTTTTGCGACGCATATTGCCTTCCTTAAGGATTTTTTCGACTTGTGTAGTGGTTAGGCGTTCGTCCCAGAGGATCAGGGGAAGCTGACTTTTGGCTTCGAGAATGGCAGCAAACTTCCGAACAGTTTCTGTCGTTTCACTATCTTTTCCAGACAGGAGGAGAGGTAACCCTAACACAATGCTTTCAACCCCTGTGAGCTCCAATAGAATGAGATCGGCAGTTTGCTCGAGGGATTTACCGGCTTGAAGGGATTTAAGGGGAGAAGCAATGATTTTTGAGGGATCTGAAAGAGCAAGGCCAATCCGTTTCATCCCAAAATCAATTCCCAAGATTCTACCCATTGAGGATTGCTCCGATAAAGGCTTTGAAAAGGGGGTGAGGAGCAGTGGGTTTTGAGAGAAATTCGGGGTGGAATTGGACTCCAACCATCCAAGGGTGATTTTTGATTTCTACGATTTCACAGAGATCCCCTTTTTTGTAGGTTCCGGAGATGATCAGTCCAGATTTTTCAGCGGCTTCTTTATAGGCATTATTAAATTCATAGCGGTGGCGGTGGCGCTCCTGAATAGACGATTGGGTGTAGGCTTTATGGGCAAGGGTGTTTATCTCCAGGTAGCAGGGATAGAGTCCTAAGCGCATTGTCCCCCCCAGGTCTTTGATTCTTTCTTGTTCACTCAAAAGAGAGATAATGGGATCAGGTGTGTCGGGATCCATTTCGGTAGAATTTGCTTTTTTTAATTGGAGCACTGAGCGTGCAAACTCCACTACGAGGACTTGCATTCCTAAACAGATGCCAAAGTAGGGGATTTTCTTTTCGCGACACATTTTGGCAACGGCGATCTTTCCTTCAAATCCCCGCTCTCCAAACCCTCCAGGGACAAGATAACCATCACATCCGTCAACATTTCCTAGGTTATCGGACTCAAATCCCCGCACTTCTACCTCGACTTGATGAGCAATTGCTCCGTGATGGAGGGCTTCCACAACGGATTTATAGGCGTCTTTGTGTTGAATATACTTGCCAACGAGCCCTACGATGATTTTTTTCTTGGGGTGAAGGCAAGCATCGAGCATCGTTTTCCATTTTTTGATGTCGGTTTTTTTCCCTTTAAGGCCTAAAAGAGAGGTGAGGTGGGTGTCGAGTTTTTGATCGATCATCGTGAGAGGGAGCTCATAAATCGAATGCTGCACATCGACTTGTTCTAAAACAGCCTCTTTCGGAACGCTACAAAAGAGAGCGATCTTTTCACGCACAGAAGGCTCTAAAGGACTTTCCGTTCGGCACAAGATCAAATCGGGAATCAGACCAATACTGCGGAGCTCTTGGACCGAGTGTTGGGTGGGCTTGGTTTTGACTTCTCCTGCCGCTTTCAAAAAAGGGACATAGGTCATGTGGATATTGATACAGTCTTGAGGGTGCTCTAAACGGAATTGACGGATCGCTTCTAAAAAAGGTTGTGATTCGATATCTCCGACAGTTCCTCCGATTTCTACTAACGTAACGTCAATCCCTTTTTCTTGCTCAGAGCACAGAATAATGCGCCGTTTGATTTCATCGGTGACGTGGGGGATCACCTGTACGGTATTTCCTAAATAATCTCCATGGCGCTCTTGCTTAATCACGGTATCATAAATTTGCCCTGAGGTAGCATTTGAAGCCTTGGAGAGAGGAGAGTTTGTGAAGCGGTAATAATGTCCCAAGTCGAGATCAGTTTCTGCCCCATCATCGGTGACATAGACTTCCCCATGTTGAAAGGGATTCATCGTTCCAGGGTCGACATTGAGATAGGGATCGAGCTTCATCATAGCGACTTTCAGCCCTTGACTTTCCAGCAGCATCCCTATCGATGCAGAGGCAAGTCCTTTTCCTAAAGAGGAGACCACCCCTCCTGTCATGAAAATGAATTTCTTTCCCATAATACCCCTAATAAACTATAGAAATAGTGTACTATCAGTAGCGAAAAAAGACAAGGCGATGATTCAACATCTTAAGCGTCCTCAAAAAAATTTTCTTTTAGCGATTATACTGATTTTACTTGCAGATATCATGCTGGCCGCACAGGCAGTATTTGTGAAGCTGTCATCGACTTATTTGAGTACGAATTTTATCTGTTTTGCGCGCTCTTTTGTGAATCTTGTTATGCTGATTTTTTGGGTGGTTTTTGCCCCTTCTGCCCCTAAATTTTCTCAATTATTTCAGTCTGATTATAAGAAAAAGCATTTTCTACGCTCCGGTGCAGGTGTAGCGGCTCTTTATTGTTTTTATTACGGGATCAATGAAATGTCACTTTCATCGGGAACGCTCCTCTATTATACATTTCCTATATTCGTCCCTCTAGTTTCTCGGTTATGGCTACGCGTTCAGATTATTCCGCGGATGTGGTGGGGAATAGGTGTGGCTTTTATGGGGATTCTTTTTATTTTCCGTCCGGGATCAGGACTTTTTGAGCCGGTTGCATTTATCCCCCTTTTGGGAGCGGTATTTGGTGCAATTGCAGTTGTGTCCATGCGCACCCTCCATTTTAGCGATCCTTGGGAAAAAATTATGGCCTATTACTTCACCGCGAGTGTTGTGGTGACAGCGCTGGTGCTTCTTTTTACAGCAGATTTTACTCAAGAAATATTTAATGTAAAAAGTGTGCTTTTTGTAACGCTTGCCGGAGTCTTTGCAGCTCTATTTCAGGTGTTTTTAACACTTGCTTCTAAATGGGCTCCCGTCAGGTTTCTAAGTCCCTTTATCTATATTAGCTTTATCTTTGGGGCGGTTGCGGAAGTGATGATCTGGAAACGCGTGATTCATCCCAGTGTCATTGTGGGCTTTCTTTTGATCGTGGTAGGTACGATTCTTATGGTGTTCCTCTATCCTAAAGAAGACCTAACGTTTAAAGAGAAAAAATGAAGCCTCATATCAATCTAAAAAAACTGATTCCGATCATGCTCCTTG
>JAKQGT010000270.1 GCA_029556005.1 Chlamydiota bacterium
CTGGGCAAGAGCCCTTCCTAAATCAGAGCTACCCCCTGTAATTAATGCTTTCATGTAAGATAGTTTTCTTTAAGGCTTTTTAGGCATTTGTCGAGAGAGGAAGTGTCATTAGAACGGGCGAGTCCGTAGATCTTAATTTTGGGCTCTGTACCGGAGGGGCGGATGACAAATTTGCTTTGATCAGCAAGTCGAAAGACCAAGACGTCTGAGTGAGGAAGGGTGAGAGGGGTTTTCTCACCGCTGATCAGGTCTCTCTTTTCTGAAAGGAGATAATCTTCTATTGCCACAACTTTTTGGCCACAGAGTTCGTTGGGGGGATTGGTCCGCAAAGTTTCCATCCGTTTTTGCATTTTTTCAACCCCTTCTTTTCCCCCATCAAAGGAGACAGAGAGTTGTTTTTCTTGAAAAGGACCAAATTGGGCGTAGATTTCATTGAGTAAATCGATCAGGGTTTTCCCCTCTTTTTTTTGTTGGACAGCCATTTCAGCGAGTAAGCAGGCTGTAATGGTTGCATCTTTATCACGGGCATGCGTTCCATAGAGAAAACCGAGGGATTCCTCAGCTCCAAAGAGGAAAGTCTGCTTATGATTGAGCTCCCACTCATGGATTTTTTCTCCAATATATTTAAACCCGGTGAGGACTTCAAAACAAGGCTTTTTGAAAGAGGAGGCAATAAGAGAGAAAAGTTCTGTTGTCACGATCGTGGTGACAAAAGCTCCATTTTCGGGCATTTTCTCTTGCATAGTTAACGTCTTGCAAAGGTAATAGATGCAGAGAGAGGCGATTTGATTTCCATTCAAGATGACAGGGGAGCCTTTGTGCATGACGACTAAGCCGATCCGATCGGCGTCGGGATCGGTAGCGATAAAGAGGTCTCCCTTTTCTTTTTCGAGTTTTTCAATGCCGAGTGCGAGAGCTTCTTCTTGTTCAGGATTGGGGGAAGGGGCTGCTGGAAAGGCTCCATCGGGATTTTTTTGCTCTTCCACGTAGGAGATAGAGGTAAATCCCCACCGTTTGAGCCCTTCGGGAACCGTCGTGATGCCACATCCGTGAAGCGGGGAGTAAATAATAGGGAGCTTAGGACCAAAATCGAGGTTGTCTTCGGGAAAATTTTGCAGGGGGAGGAGAGCTTGAAAGTAGGCCTCATCATCATCAACGAGATGGATACGAGGATCTTTCAGGTCAGCAAGCTTGACTTGATCGGGAGTTTCAATATTGTTCACTTCCTCCATAATCCCTGTATCGTGGGGGGGAACAACCTGTGCTCCGTCACTCCAATAGACTTTATAGCCATTATATTCGGGAGGATTGTGAGAAGCGGTGATCATGACAGCAGCGGTGCATCCATGATGGCGACACCCAAAGGAAACATAGGGAGTAGGACGGAGTTCTTTTGTTAAAAAAACTTCGATCCCATTCCCCGCTAGAACACGGGCTGTTTCTTCTGCAAACAGACGGGAGTTTTTTCTCGAATCATGAGAGATATAAACGCTGGTTTTTTTGACCTTTTGTGAGAGGATATAGGCAGCCAGTCCTTGAGTAGCGCGGCGAATGGTGTAGCGGTTTAATCGATTGGTCCCTACTCCCATTTTGGCGCGCATTCCCCCCGTTCCAAACGCAACCGTGGTGTAAAAAGCATCGAGTACCTTTTCGGGGTCATTCTCTAAAAGATGCTGCACCTCTCGTCGCGTTTCTTCGTCATAGGGCTCACTCAGCCACTGCTTGACTCGTTTATCGACTTCAGGTGGAAGCTTAGCTCTCATGAGTTTTCCTATCGTTTTCTTTTGTTGTACACTAGAAAGAAAAACAAAATCAAGAGATTGTCGAGGGGTAAAACAGATTAATCTCGAGGACAGACGCGAATCATATGACCATCGGGGTCTTTAACCAAAAACGTACGGCCAAACACTTCTGTACGCGGTTCCTGAACAATAGTGATATCAGGCTTTCCCTTCCACTCCTCAAAGAGATGATCGACAGCCTCATTGGAAGATAACATGATCCCAATTTCACAAAATCTAGGAATTGTCTGATCGGGAGATGTCCCCCCTGTCCAAAGGGCAAAGAGTGCTTCTCCACCTGCGTTAAACGCTACATAGCGTGGACTGGAAAATAGAGGATCTGTTTTAAAAATACTCTTATAAAAAGATACCGAGCGCTCCATGTCTGAAACATAGATAAGTTGCAGATTTGCTTTGGGAACGTTTGTCATTTTCATCCTCCTTAAACCACATAAAGTATAATCTCTCCCTCCGATTAGGTCTATGGGAAAAATTTTGAAGTTGTTTGAGTATAGTATTGGAGGAAATTGAGAGCCCTGCTATAAAAAAAATTATTTCTAACCCCGAATAAGGATGAGATATGGCTAAAAAGAAAAAAACAAAAGCTCCCAAAAAAACAGAATTACTGATCAAAAAAAGCCTCGTTCAAGAATATATCAAAGGACAGGGTGATTTGAGGGTTTCCAGCGAAAGCTTTGCTGCCCTTTCTGATCTTGTGATGGATCTTTGCGATGAAGCAATTGATCGAGCTCGTATGAACAGAAGAAAAACAATCCAAAAACAAGATTTTTAATCTGTTTCGTTAACCTCCAAGTTTTCACTCACGGTTTCCTTATTAATTTTAAGGTGTCCAGGGAAACTTGGAGGGATCTATCCTGAACTATTGATTCTCAGTTTTTCCTTTTTTTCTTTTCAGAGTAATGTAAAAGGAAGAGCTGTCACGTGGGGTGCTAAAGGAAGGGTGATATCGCCAAGATGGACCACAAATCCTGGAGAGATTTTAGTTTTTAAATCTTTTTGTAGGGTAGTGATGCTAGAGGCCATTGGGGGTTTAGGAGACGATGTTGCTTTAATTTCTAGGGGAATGAGTTTTTCTTGATCTTCGATTAAGAGATCGACTTCACTGCCTGAAGAGGTTCGCCAAAAGTAAACTTGGGGGTCAAGACCTCTGTTTGAAAGACGTTTATAGATTTCGGTTACAATCAACGTTTCTGCAACAGCTCCAGCCATGGGGCCAGAAATTAAGTGTTCAGGATCTTTTAGTCCGGTGAGGTAGCACAGCGTTCCTACATCAGTGAAATAGATTTTTGGAGACTTTACTAAACGTTTGTTTGTATTACTATAGTAGGGGCGAATAATAAGAATTTGGTAGGTGGCTTCTAAAATAGAAATCCAGGATTTGATTGTATTTACTGCAACCCCAATGTCTTTTGCGATGTCTGAAAGTTGAATAATTTGAGCACTTCTGGCTGCCAAGGCTTTTAAGAAGAGTTGGTATTGAGAAAGGTCTCCTACATGTCTAATGCTACGCACATCTCTTTCCAGATAGGTTTGCATATAGCTTCCATGCCAGAGGGTTGTAGGTTTTTCAGGATCTTCTATCAGCTCTGGATAGCAGCCACGTAAAGCTCTCTTCCAAAATTCTTCAATCGAGAGAGGGAGGGCAGGATGGTTTTCTTCCCACACAAAGGGGGTAAAAGGTTGTTTACTTATTTCAATATAGGAAAGGGGGAGGAGACGCAACATGGCAGCTCTACCAGCTAAGGTTTCAGTAACATGTTGCAAAAGGAGAATATTTTGAGAACCTGTTAAAATGTATTGCCCGTAGGCATGACGGTTTTCATCGATTTTTTCTTTGATGTAGAAGAGAAGTTCTGGAGCATATTGAATTTCATCAAAGATAATAGGAGCTGAATAGAGAGCTAGGAAACCTCTGGGATCAGAAGCTGCTGCTGCTCTAATATCAGGGGGTTCTAAAGAAATGTACTTATGGGTAGCTCCGAAAAGATGTTTCAACAAGGTGGTTTTTCCTGCTTGTCTAGGGCCGGTTAGGATCACTGCAGGAAATTGCTTAACCGCTTTTTCAATAACAGGTTCTAGAGATCTTTGAATATAAGGGTTCATGGTTTGAATTTTTGCATTTTTAATGCAAAATTGCAAGGTTTTTAGCTTAGTTCGTTTATTATTAATTGTTTAAGTGCATAAAAATTAAGGGGTCTTAATGAAGGTTTTTCTTGATTTCTTCGAAGGAGATGAGGGGGGCCTCTTCATGGTCGATCCCTTCGCAGCGGGATTTGGTTTCGTTCCAGTGGGCGGGTGTTTTGATACTGTCGGGCCACCAGGGGAAGGTGCGACACTGCTTGGGTCTAGCGGCGTAGACTTCGCAAAACTTTTTATCTTTGAGAAAAATACAATCGGTTGTTTGAGGATCTTCTTTTAAGGAATAATCGAAACCGAGTTGGCGGGTATATTTTTTGAAAAAGGCCTCTTCAGAAAGGTTAAGATGGTGACTTAAGTTTTTCACATCTTCTTCTTCAAGCCAAACAAAACCGGGACCAGTGCAACATTTACCACACCCTGTACATTTAAAACGGAGCCCTTTGGCATACCAAGGTTTGGGGTCAAATTGAAAGGGTTGGTGGTGAATCAGGTTCCATTTCTCCTTCCATTGAAATACAGATAAATTGAGGCGATTTCCCTGTAATTGGAGAAGATTCCACGATCCTGACTGATGTCCGGTACTTCCACTATCTAAAATGAGGGGGAGTCCATTGGGACGGAGATCAGCAATGGTGCGTCTATGTGTATGACCGTGGAGGTAGAGATGGATATTGGGGTGGGAAGCGATAAGTGTTTGGAGGGCTTGTCCCCGTTCTAAACGGCGCTTGGGTTTATCATGTTGGAAAAAAGGAAAGTGGTTCACGAGGAGAATTTTTTCTTCAGGATCTATGAGACTCAAGAGATGGGTGAGATTTTTTTCAACGACGGGAGAGAAAAAACCTTCCGATGAGGTGAGAGGAGTTGCCACAGTGGTATCGAGTAAAACAAGACGCCACCCATCCGTTAGGGGGCAGGTAGTGACGCCATGTTCACTGAGAGAAAACTGATCGATTTCTCCAGATGCGTGCGTATATTTTGAGGGAAAGTAGTGGTAGAAAGCTTTCGTTCGATCGGCCTTTTTTGTGTAGTGATCATGATTTCCGGGGATGAGAAAAACCTGCATGCCCTCTTTTTTGAGTGTTTCGACAAAGGCTTGAGCTAAGAGGTATTCTTTTTTATAAGAGGTTGTTGTGAGATCGCCACTGATAATGACATGGGTCACTTGCATCTCTTTAAGGGTTTCAAGGAGGGTAAAGGGGCGCTCGTTAAGGAATTGATCGCCCCGGCCTAAGAGGAGATTGAGGTTTCCAATCCATCTTTTAGAAAAAAGCTGGGCAAGGTCCCAAGAATATTTTGAGAAATGGAGATCTGAGAGATGGGCGATGCGAACCATAAACTTACCTACCCTTCAAGGGTGGGGTGAGAAGGGGGGATGAAAAAATAGTTTTAATTCGAGATAGGTTCATGCCTTGATTTTACAGGAGAAGGCTGAAATGAGCTATTATTTTTTCTTGCGGAAGAGTTTAAACTTTTGCAATTTTTTCTTGAGGCGTCCTGCGGCATCGATGGTTTGTTTTTGAAGGGTTTTTGTCCAGTACTCTCCCTCTTTATGGATGCTGTCTGGCTCTGTTTTCCAGGTGACTTCTCCTGGGGTTGTCTTATGAGATTTTTTCTTGGAGGCTGCTTTATTTTTAACAATTTTATTGGTGTGGGAAGAGGTAATATTTTTTTTGATATCTTCCTCTTGCATCACCTTTTCTTCTTGCTCATACTCTTGTTTTTGAGCTTGGCGCACAGCTTTGCGTTGTTCATGTTTCATACGGTGGGGGGATTTTTTCATACGACGCTCCTATTAGGAATTTGTTTTCATATTAGTTTCTCAAAAATAAAGTTGCAAGAGTCCAATGACAGAGAGAATAATCAAGGTGAGTGAGCATACCTGTGAAAACGGGTGCGATGGCAATCAAAAAACCCATTCGAAGCGTAGTTTTCCTTCATGCATTTTAGAGCGCTCTCCCCATCTTGTTTCATAACCTACCACCAATAAATAATGGGGTCTAAAGGAAAGTGCTACCAAAGCTTCCAAAAGGAGTTGATGTGTCGATTGATGAAACCCGTTCACGGTAAATCTTTGTGGGCAGGCCCGATTTTTATAGAAACGTAAAGAATAAGGGTTGGAAGTCAAAAAGAGATCGTATAAGTAGCCAGCACAAAAGCTAGGAACTAGACAGCATTCTCTTATACAAAATTCCTTAAGGATCCTAACAGAAATTCTTTGGTGTAATAAGGAGGAGAATTTTCTACGAATGGATAGACTGCCATTTTGCATCCCCCTTTCCTGATAACCCCCTTCAAAAGAATTGAGGTAGCTTAATTCTCCCTCTGGAACAAGGATACAGGAGGTGGGTCCTATGGGCACTTTGAAGTTAATTCCTCCTTTCACCCCTACGGCAAGATCCCATCCCTTGTGCTTGCTATAGGCTGCTCCTTGCAAACAGGGGAAAGCATTTTCTCTTTTAGTCCTATAGAAGGTCCGTGCTCCGATCCAATATACTTGGGCATATCCCTGTTTTCCTAAGTAGGCAGCTTGAGAGCTGAGGTAGGTGGAAAGGACAAAGGCTTTTCCTTTCGATTGATCCCAATGGAGTTTTGAATAAGAATACCCTACATTTACCCCCCCTACAAACTGGGGTGAGAAAACTGTTTCAGCTCCTAAGCAAGCCCCATAAATTTGGGCATCAAAACTGAGAAGATTTTGACGTTTGCCTTGTGCATAGTTTGAGCCTATTACCTGAGTAGAAAGTTTTAAATGGCCTTCAAACGCTTTGCTAAAAAAACAGGAGTTGCAAGTATCCTGATGCACTCTTGTCATCCCTTCGCCTATTTGCATCAATGCTTGAAAATTTAACAGAACGGTACCGATTAATTGTGCTGCGCTGGGCTGGAAAG
>JAKQGT010000290.1 GCA_029556005.1 Chlamydiota bacterium
TGACTTAAAGGTCCCTGGATCGCACAGGTCACTAAAAAATAATCGCGGCTTCCCTCTGAAAGCAAATTTGTAAACTCTATTTGCGTCGGGTAAGCTTTCACTTTCCAAGAACTTTTCGGCAATAGGCAGCTGGTGCCAACCTCATGCGAAAAGGGTCTGTACTTTTCTGTCAGTTTGATTTTCATCATATCCTACAAGCCCATCTTTTCGATTTTCTATACATTTTACACGTACCATCTCATTGGGTCTGACCCCTCCTTGAGGCAGGTACACCGGTAAAAAATGCTCTGTATGTCCCCGATCTTTGGATTCTAAAAGAACGGTAAATTCTCTTCCCCGATATTTTTCTCGTAATAGAAACGCCTGCTCTTCAGCAAGCTGAAGGAGGCGGTGTTTGCGCTCTTCAATGACCTCTCTGGGAACCTTATGGGGCATTCGCGAAGCACGCGTCTTGGGACGGTCACTATAGGGAAATAGATGTACCTTTGCAAACTGCACCTCTTTTACAAGATCGAGCGTTTCTTGAAACTCACTTTCTGATTCTCCGGGAAAGCCTACAATGATATCAGTCGTAAAGGTAAAGTCGGATTCCTGTTTGAGGAGACGCTGGGTCGCTTCCAGAAAATCTTGCTTTGTATATTTCCGCCGCATGCGCTTCAAAGTGAGATTGGATCCGGATTGCAGGACGATATGCATTGAAGGACACGTCTTCTTCCCTTGAATCACTGCTTCAAGAAGGGCCTCATCGACTTCATCGGGATCGATCGAAGAGATCCGAATACGTTCGAGTCCTTCTATTTGATCGACCTGACGTACCAAATCTGCCAGACGGACAGGAGGAGACTCATCTCCATCAAAATCCCCAATATTGATCCCGGTTAAAACAACTTCTTTGTAGCCATTTTCGACAAGTGTTTCTACTTCACGTAAAATATCAAAAACTTTTTTTGAGCGAGAGCGCCCCCGCACAAAGGGGATAACGCAGTAGCTACAATAGGAATTACACCCATCTTGGATTTTGACAAAGGCGCGGGTATGGGCTTCGAACCGCTCAATCCGGAACTCTGGCCACTCTTCTTCAGGGAAAACAAGGGGTAGAAGGTTTTCTTTATTGGGGTTAGTGACCACATGGGTCACTTCGGGAATCCCTTTCAACTTCTCAGCATAACATCCTGTCACAACGAGGGTTTCTGGACGATTTTCCCGTGCTAGCTTACGGATCTGGTAAAAGGAACGCTTGTCAGCAGAGGCTGTGACTGTACAGGTATTCACAATGCAAAGGTCTGCTTTTTCTCCAGGCAAAGCCTCCCGATACCCCTTTTTCAGAAGCTGATCGGAAAAGGCTTGCGATTCATACTGATTCGTACGACACCCGAGTGTGACAACTTTATATTTCTTCATGCCCCTGATATTATAGGAAATCTCTTCGTAAAAATACACCAACTCTTTAAAATAGTTAGATACTTAGGAGATTTTTATGTCAGCTCATCCCGTTTCTATCGGTCTCTCTTTATTTTTTGTTATTAATGTTTTAGGAAATATCCCCCTTTATATTGCTCTACTTGCCCGTTATCCCATCAAAAAACAACGGATGATCTTAATAAGAGAATTTTCGATTGCTATGGCCATTCTTCTCCTTTTCAATTATTTTGGAGCTAGTATCTTTAGGGTATTGGGAATTTCAGAAGCGGTTTTAGGGATGGCGGGAGGAATCCTCCTTCTCCTGATTTCTATCACCATGATCTTCCCTAAACATGAGCAGGAAAAGAGCCCTCAACACGAGCCGATTATCGTTCCTTTAGCTACCCCCGTTATTGCAGGACCTGGTTCGATCACGTCCGTCATGCTTTTTGCCTCTAAAATGGGGGATCTCCATCTCATGTCTCTCATCATCATTTGCGCCATTCTGGTCTCCCTTTTGATCGCCCTCGCCTCTTCCTTTTTAAAGTATGGTCTGGGGGAAAAAGGACTCGTTGCTTTCGAACGCTTAGGGGGAATGATTGTGGCTCTGATCGCGGTTCAAATGTTTGCAACAGGGGCGATTAAAATGGTCAAGGAAAGCTTTAGTATTTAGCCCGTTTGATGATCCCTTTCTCCCATAGGGAAACAGCGGAATGGGCCCCTACAATGATGTGGTCATCAAGAGGGATGCCTAAAAGATTTCCCGCTGTCATTAAGAGTTGGGTAAGATCAATATCTGCTTGAGAGGGGGTGGGATCTCCACTCGGATGGTTATGGACGATAATCAAACTAAAAGCGCGATGATGTAAGGCTTGATGAAAAACTTCTCGGGGATGGACCATCACCTCTGAAAGGGTCCCCATCGCGATGATCTCATGATGAAAAACATGTTTTTTTGCATCCCGCATGAGAAGAGCTAAGACCTCCCGCTTTTCTTTCTGGATTTCGGGAGCAATGAGCCTGTAAGCATCTTGAGGAGAGGCAACCAGACATTTCCCTTCCCCTCCGATGCGCTGCACCCGCACCCCTAAGGCAAAAGCCGCTTTTAGTTGTGTAGCTTTTGCTTTTCCAATTCCTTTGACCTCGGTAAGCGCTTCTACAGAAGCTCTTGTGAGAGAGGTGAGATCTCCAAAGTGACTGAGGAGGGTTTCTGCTAAAGACAAGACAGATTGTCCTTTCCGCCCACTTCCTAGACAAATCGCCAAAAGTTCTGTCAAAGAAAGGGCTTCAGCTCCTCTTAAAAGCAAACGTTCTCTTGGCCTTTCTCCCTCAGGAATTTTCCGTAACATCAATAAGATATCCTTTGACTTTATGCTCTAAAGCTGTGGGAATCTCCACCTCTAATAGCACATCATTTTCCTCATAATCTTGTGAAATCACCCGTCCTTCTTTCATCAGCTCGCTAATAATGGCGTAATCTTTTTGAGGAATGCAAAGCCTGACAATTTTACGTAAGGCTTTAAGGGCATCCATCATCATCTGCATGAGTTCATGAAAACCCTCCCCTGTCAGAGCAGAGATCCCTACTACACGGGGATACTTCAGCTTATAACGCCCTAAAATGCCCCGTTTCTCCACAAGATCGATTTTATTGAGAACGGTGATAATGGGTTTATCCTTTGCGCTGAGTTCCCGAAGAACTTCATAGGTCGATTCGGCATGCTCTTCTGCTAAAGGATGGTTCACATCGATTAAGTGGAGCAAAATATCGGTAAAAACGGCCTCTTCAAGGGTGCTTTTAAAGGCGGCAACGAGGGTATGGGGAATTTTTCTGATAAACCCTACCGTATCTACAAGTAAAATCTCTTGGTGATTGGGAAGAGAAAACTTACGCGTCGTGGTATCGAGGGTTGCAAAGAGCTTATCTTCCACAAGAACATCGGCCTGCGTCAGAGCGTGTAAAAGGGTCGATTTCCCCACATTGGTATACCCTACAATCGCAAAGGTAGGAATGCCACTTCTCACGCGCGCTTGACGTTGCACCTCCCGCTGATGACGCACCTCTTCTATCTCTTTCTTGAGCTGTGAAATACGATCCCGCACAATCCGACGGTCGAGTTCGATCTGACGTTCCCCTTCCCCTTTAAGGAATCCTTTACCACTCGCTACTTGGCGTGAAAGGTGGGTCCAAAGTCTTTTTAAGCGGGGCAATTGATATTGGCTTTTGGCAAGCTCAATCTGGAGTTTGGCTTCTTTGGTTTGAGCTCTTTGGGAAAAAATCTCTAAAATTAGCTCTGTTCGGTCTATGACAGGGCGCTTAAAAATTTTCTCTAAATTGCGTTGTTGATTCGGTGACATTTCATCGTCAAAAATCACGATATCTGCACCCAAATCTTCAGCTTTTTGTGAGAGCTCCTCTACTTTTCCACTTCCAAAAAAAGTTGCAGGATCTATCTTACGGATCGAACAGGCTTCTTTGCCGACAACCTCTAACCCATAGGTTTGAGAAAGAGCTTCTAGTTCATCTAAATGCTCTTTGCAAAGATTAAGTTCGGCTGTCCGCTGGTAGCCCCCTGCAAGGAGGGCCGTTTTGAGATCGGTAAGCTCATATTTAATGTCTTCGTAGAGTTTATCTTCTGTCATAAAGGAATTTCCAGTCCATCGTAGGCGAGTGCAAATCCACTAGGCAGCTCTTGGGTTGTTGTTTCATGATGGATTTCATGAGAAATATGAGTGAAATAGGTCTTTTTCGCACCTGTTTTTTTTGAAAAGGCAATAGCTTCTTCAACACTTAAATGGGCCACCGATTTTTCCCAACGCCTGGCGCTGATAATGAGGGTTTCAATCCCCTTAAGGGATTCAAAAAGGCTCTCTCCATATTCCATAATATCGGTGACATAGGCTACATTCTTAAAACGAAAACCATTCACTTTCATCCCCACTTGAATATAAGAGAAATAACCTACTTTCAATCCTTCAAAAGAGGTCTCTCCTTGATCTCCTTCCAAAACCTGAAATTTCAGTTTTGTTGCATGAATAGCATCTTTTTCATGCGGAGGAAGAAAATAGTGATACCGAATTTTTAGCTCATCCAAGGTCTCTCTAGAGAGTAAACAGGGAATGGGTTTCTTTTGCCGAAAGGTGTAAATGCGGAGTTCATCCAGTCCTGCAATATGATCATAATGGGTATGTGTCAAAAGGAGGGCATCGAGGGAATCAATGTGATGTCTAAGGGCTTGCTGACGAAAATCTGGACCGCTATCTACTAAATAACGTTTCCCTCCATGGATCAAAAGGATAGAGGGTCGGAGACGGTTATCTTTAGGATCATTGGACTTACAAACTTCGCACGAGCAGCCGATGATAGGAACCCCCATCGATCCCCCCGATCCTAAAAATAAAAGACGATCTTTCATGAAACTTCCTCTAGTACACGAGCACACATTTGCATCGCTAGGGCTCTTCCCAAATAGCTATGGTAGAGAAGGCCCCGGGATCCCATCGCTGTGATCACAAATACTCCCGGCTGCACTTCCCCTACAATGGGATGATAGCGCTTGCGATTGACAACACGCATTTCTGCCTTACACCCCAGCACTTCAAAGGCCCCATAAGAGGAAAGGTAAGCATCGACTTGTTTAAAAATTAAATCGGTAGCAATCCCTAAACAGGGAGTTTCGGTAACATATTCCTGTTCATAGGTGGAACCTAAATAGCAGATCTCTTCGTTTTCACTCAGCGCTAAATACCCTTTTCCAATTAAGCTACTTTTCAGAGTCCAATAGGAAGGTTTTTTGGTGATTAAAACGTGCCCTTTGTTGCATTTGATAGGAAGGTCTAGACCAAAACGGCGTATGCCCGCTCCTGCACATAAAACCACCTGATCAAAACCCCCCAAATCTTCGAGGTCAACGTCTTCTCTTGCAAGTTGCGCCCCTAACCTCTCACATACCTCCCAGAGCCCCTTTAAGTAAAGGGCGGCATGCACAGTCACCCCAGAACGGATAAAAATTCCTGGAAAGGCCCGCCCCCCAGGAATGGCTGCCAAACACCTCTTTTCATCCCACCATTCGATATCTGCTTCCTTTTCAGCCCTTTCCCTGAGAGCTTTCTGCTGCTTGTCCGTAAGTGCAAGCTTTAATAACCCCGTTTCCTTGTAAACCTCAGGCCCGACCAATCGCAAAAGCTCGAGCGTCGCTGCCATCGCTTCACGCCCCTTCCAAGACAGGCGTGCACTTTCTCCGGGAAAAGGGTGTAAAAGCCCCGACGCAATGCCAGACGCACCTCCCCCTACCCCTTTTCCATCGAAAACGGTGATCTCTTTTTCCCCTTCCTCTTTTAAAAGGTGGTAACAAAGGCCCAGCCCAGAAAAGCCAGCACCCACAATCGCAATTTTTTTCATACGTGAGAATGTTTTTTTTGCATAAGAGCATAACTCTCTACAGCAAAATTAAAAAAGAAAAGAATTCCCGGAGTGAGAATCGCACAGAAAGGAATCATGATAAAAAACCATTGAAGAGCGATGGCCAGCGTTTCCGTTTTCATGAAAAAGTTGACACCTGTAAGGAATGCCGCGAGCGATAAGATCCCCACGATTAAGAGAAGGGGAACAATCCCTAATAAAAATAGGATGAGATTGGAAAAAAGATTTTGACTAAAGCGGCGGTAAACATCCTCTGCAAGTTTCAGTTTAAGTCGAGAGTTTAGCGCAATATGAGGGGTCGCAAAAAATAGGATGAATAAATTAAAAAAACTGAGGACTAAAGACCCCAGCACCAATAAAAAGGGGCCAAAAGCTAAAACCACCCCTAAAACGTCTCCAAGTGCAGGAATTTCTTTAAGCAAATAGAAAATCCCCATGAGCATCCATAAAAACAAATAGACAAGCATCAAGGGAAACGTCAAATAGGAAACCCCAATCAAAAGCTCCCAAGATTGACTCAAAATTTTCTTAAAGCTTAGCGGAATCATCTTGACTTCATGGTGATAGACCCGCGCTAAAACCACCCCTGCAGATAGTAAAAGTCCTGAAGACAAAAATACCGGCAAAAATGTTAGGCTAAGAACCACCCATTGCCCTGCGCTTACTGCCAAAGCACGACAAAAAACAAGCATCAACCCGCAGATCACCAAGACAGGAAATAAAAATAGCATCTTCTTCTTCGAAAAAGAAAACTTCAGCGCGCGATTAAAAATATGCTCTACATCTTCAAATTTCATGAGCTTATCCTACTCCACCCAAAGAATTATTTCAAACACCCTCTTTTAGACGATTAAAAAACAAGTTGATTATACTCAAACAAATTTAAAAGTTGGATTTTCGGCTGCGCCAAAGCACCGTAATTTGCCGATCTTACATGACCTCATATTTCTAATATTAGGTCATGTAAGAACGACGAATTCCGAAAGTTTTCGCGTTGCCCAAAACCAACTTTTAAATTGGTTTGAGTATATGTACATAAATATATGTATATTGGTAACATGAAAACAAAGAACTTAAAAAGAAGCTTAAAAAATACGGGTGGAGATTGCAACGGCATGGTTCAAACCACGATATTTGGACAAACGGTCTAATTTCTGAACCAGTGCCTCGCCACAATGAAATCAATGAGCTTCTAGCAAAAAAAACCCTTCAAAAGGCTAAAATAAACCCAGCAGTGAATGAGGGTTAATATGGAATTAGATGGTATTATTGAAAAAGCTCCTAAAGGGAAATATTGGGTTATCGAAATTGCAGCTCTAGAACTTATGACTCAAGGAACAAGTAGAAAAAATGCTTTTTCTATGATTCAAGATGCCGTTCTCGAACTCATAGAATCTTATTTTGGCAAAACGGTTCGAAAAGCTTTAAAACTCTCTATCTATGAACATGGAAATGAAGGTTTTGGGTTAAGTAGCAATAATAATAAGATTCTTCTCTCTTTAGCCTTAAGAAGGCAAAGAGAGATTAGTGGATTAACAATTAGAGAAGCAGCTTTGAATTTAGGTTCTAAGTCTCCAAATTCCTACTCTCAATATGAAAAAGGAAAAATCAATATCTCTTTAGATAAATATGAACTGCTTCTTTCTGCCGCAAACCCTCAGACTACTTGTAGTCTTCGCCTAGGTTGATTCCAGACGGATCTATACTCAAACAACTTTTGAAGTTGGTTGAGTATAATGACCCGTCTGGAATCTATGGATCCACTAAAAAGTAACTTGTGCGGCTAATGAAGTCCTGGCCGACTCCAGTTCACTCTCTACTGTGGATGAGTCATCGGGAGTCTGATCGGCATAGTTGACATTGTTGTAATACCCCATCCCAAATCCCAAGGATGTATAATAGTCGTTGCAAAAGCCAGACGATTCTCCATTCATGGTATGGATCGCATTTGTTAAGTCGGTATTGGCACTTAAGGCGGGATAACTCGCTAAAACACTGTTTAACGCGAATTCGAGAATAGGTCTCTATGAGAAGGTTTAGATTTTTGAAGAGATTTTCAGAAAAATCTGCGAAAGAGATAGCCAAAGCGCTATCTTCGAGCAGTTTTTCCTGGAAAGATCACAAAAAGATAGACGTTCTCATAGAGATCTAATCCCGAATTCGCGTTGTTTAGCCTATTGAGTGCCTCTCCGATCACCAGTCCGACATTATTTCTGATCCATTCTGTTTTTTCGTAGGAATGGCCATCTCCTGCATCGATTAAATGATCTCCTAGAGACTTCCGATTCGCCCAAGCTTGTTTAAAGGCGCTTTCCGCATCAGATAGTTGCCCTTCTGCTGCATAGTATTTCTGTAATACTGGTGGTGGTAGTGGTTGTGACATGTGAAATCCCCCATACGGTATGTTTCGTTCCAAAAAAAAATGCCAGCTGGATCAAAAGACCCAACTGACACCAAAAAAAGGGAAGGTACAAAGTTCTTTTCGTGCGCTTTGAGCGCGTACTGGTCGTGGTCGTAGCATCCGTTATTCTACCGTTGTCGCTTTAGTTTGAGTTGCTAACGATTGAGAACTAAATCTGTGTTGGGAAATAAAGGAAAGAACGTGATGTTGAAACCCCTTAAAACCCCATTAGTTCACAAACGTTAATACTCAAAAAGAGCTTGTTTCTGGTAACTATTCGCTTTCTGTTATTAACTTGTGATAATCTCTCTTTCTAAATGTAATTATAACAAAATTTAATTTATTTTTAAAATATATTTATAAAATATTTTTTTAAACAGCTTAAAACAAACAATTTAAGTCGATTTACTATTAAAATAAAATCTTAAGACTGCATTAAATAAATGATCTATCTTATTGTTAATGAATAGTTTAAAATAAACCCTTAAACTTCAAGAATTAAGAGCTCTTATAAATATAACGTGGGCGAACAATAGGAGTCCCTTTCCCCTCTCTGGCCTCACAACGCTCATAAACGATCTGAATGGCAATCCCTACAGAGCGAGCCAGGCCAAATAAAACCGTATAATAATCAGAATAGGGAAATCCTGCGGCTGAAAGGAGGGTTCCCGACATGGCATCGACATTGGGATAGGGGTTGGAGATCTTTGGGTTCTCTTTGAGAACCTTAGGCCCTTCAGTACGCAAAAGGAGGGCCACTTTGACAAGAGGATCATCAGGGAAATGCTCAGACGCATAGTCATAAAAGATCGTTGCCCGGGCATCTTCTGCGCGGAGAACAGCATGACCAAAACCATAAACCAGTTGATTCGACTGGAGACGCTTCCGAATCAAACTTTCGACTGCTGCAGCCGTAGGATTATCTCCCACTTCTTCTAAAACAGTATGCACAAAAGTGAGGCAATCCTGATTGGCTTTTCCATGGCGCGGTCCGGCTAGTCCGCACATTGCCGCACAAATGGAGCCATACATCCCCTCGAGTCCAGAAGCAACAGCTTTCCCCACAAATGTCGACAGATTCCCCCCTCCATGATCGTAATGGAGGATATTAAATAAACGGAAAACTTCTGCCAACTTCTCTTTTTCAATATCTGGAGCTTGCAACATATAAGCAAAATTTTCCATGTATCCCATCCCTGCATTCGGAGCCGGAGTATCGCCCCATCCTGCGTGGTAATTGATCACAGCAGCGACTAAGTGTGGAAGTTTAGCAATGAGATTCAAGCAGTCTTCTTTATAGTCCCCTTGACCTTCAAGCATTCCTAAAATCAAAATTGCAGCGGTAAAAAGCTTCATCGGGTGCCCTTGTCTAGGAAGAGACTCGATGTGCTTAATCACAGCTTGAGAGCAGTGAGCCCGTTTCTTGAGTTCTTGACTGAAATGGGTAATATCTTGAGCACTCCCCTCTTTTCCGTAATAAAGGAGAAAAAGAACGCGTTCGGGTTCCCATAAATAGAGTTCAGAAATCGGCTTACCTCGATAAAACAGTCCCTTAATCGGGTCCACATAGGAGGTGGTGCAATATCCAACAGGATATCCACGCATTCCAGTTTCTAATTGGTCTTTAGTGACTTGAAATAGTATCTCTTCCATATGGACCTCATTTTAACAAGTGCTTAACAGCATCTCTTTCTTCTAAAAGCTCTTTTTCCGTTAGGGCAATTTTCTCTTTCATCAAAGGATCCCACTCAAAATCCTCTACAATTTCTACCTTTCCAGGATGCGTCATTTTACAAGGGAAAGAAAAGATCAGTCCCTCTTGAATACCATAAGGATTTCCATCGGAAGGAATGCAGGAAGAAAAAACTTTAGCGCTTTTATGATAGAGGGCTCCCACACCATCTAAAATCGCATTGGCTGCAGACCCCGCAGAAGATTTCCCTCGCGCATTGATCACAGCAGCTCCCCTTTTCTGTACGGTTTCCACGAATTCTTTTTCGAGCCATTTGCGATCGGTAATCACATCTGTTACTTTTTTCCCCTGAATTTTTGCATTGAGAAAATCGGGAACTTGCGTTGCCGAATGATTTCCCCAAATCACAACATTGTCTACCACATCAACAGAAACGCCCGCTTTCTTTGCAAGTTGAAATTGAGCCCGATTTTGGTCGAGGCGGGTCATTGCATGAAACTGACTATTGGGAATATCTGGAGCATTATGCATCGCAATTAAGCAGTTTGTGTTGCAGGGATTCCCCACAACAAAAACAAGAACATCTTTGGCTGCAGCCTTGTTGAGAGCCTGTCCTTGTCCGACAAAAATTTTTCCATTGTCTGTCAGGAGATCTTTACGCTCCATCCCAGGTCCTCGGGGTTTGGCTCCTACAAGAATTGCCACATTTACATCGCCAAAAACCTCTTCGGGATCACTCCCCACTTTTACCTCTTTAAGGTGGGGAAACCCACAATCTTCCAATTCCATGACAACCCCTTTTAAGCTCTCAATAGCTTGGGGTACTTCAAGAATATGGAGAGCAATAGGCTCACTCTTACCAAAAAGTTCTCCGCTAGCAATACGGAAAAGGAGGCTATAAGCAATTTGTCCGCCCCCTCCTGTCACTGCGATCCTTCTGACCATGTAAAAAAACTCCTCTAACTCAATAACCCTATTTAAATCTTTATATCGATATACTACAAGGGAAAATTGGTTTTTTTAAACCTCCTATTTTGGTAGGATCAGGAGTATGAAAAAGCAAGATTTTATTCTGAACCTTTCTTGTCCTGATCGTGTGGGGATTGTTGCCGGTGTTACCAGTGCCTTGGCAGAGATGGGGCTCTTTCTTTTAGAGCTTTCTCAATATAGCGATCCTTCGACAGGACAATTTTTTATGCGCATCCATTTTGAAACAACAAAAGCAATCTCTGAAGAGGATATCATAAAAAATTTCGAAAAAGTCGCTACACCCTTTTCAATCACATGGGAACTCCATGACACCCTCTACCGTCCCCGTGTTCTCATCATGGTTTCGCAGCACAGTCACTGTTTCAACGATCTTTTACACCGTTGGGCTTCTGGCACCCTCCCCATCGAAATCGTAGGGGTCGTTTCGAATCATGAGGATCTCAAGCATATGGCCACTTGGTATCAAGTTCCCTTCCATCACATGCCCATTACACCCCAGAATAAGGGAGAACAAGAAGCTAAACTCCTCAAACTTATCGAAGAAGAAACCATCGATCTTGTCATTTTAGCCCGTTATATGCAGATCCTTTCAGACAAAATATGCAATAGACTCCATGGAAAAGTGATCAATATCCACCACTCCTTTCTCCCTAGCTTTAAAGGAGCTAAGCCTTACCACCAAGCCTTTGAGCGGGGGGTGAAAATCATTGGGGCCACTGCCCACTACGTTACAGCCGATCTAGATGAAGGGCCTATCATCGATCAAGAGACTATCCGTGTTCGTCATGATCACACCCCCAAACAACTCGTTCAACTCGGTTGCGACGTTGAATGTCAAGTCCTTGCTAGAGCTGTCAAGTGGCACATTGAGCAGCGCGTGATTATCAATCAACATAAAACTGTTGTCTTCAACTAACCTTCCTATTATGGATTAAATTATGAAAGCTTTCGCGTTGCCAAAAACCAACTTTTGAAGTTTTTGAATCGTAAATCCTTTAACTCGAGATAGGTTCATGGAAGGGAAAACACCTGCAGTCACTGCAATTCATGATCATACTTACCGGATCTTTCCCAATGACCTGAACGCGCAAGGGACGGTCTTTGGAGGGCTCATCATGGCAGAAGCCGATCGCTTAGCCCATATCGTGGCGGAAAGACATAGCAGCCGGATCTGCGTGACGGCTTCGGTCGACTCTATTGTCTTTCATGCCCCAGCAGGGCATGGAGATAATTTAATTTTCCAAACCTCCATCAACCGTTCTTGGCATAGCTCGATGGAAGTCGGGGTAAAAGTCACCGCTGAAGAACGCCTGACATTAGAGCGCAAGCATATTGCCTCAGCCTAT
>JAKQGT010000002.1 GCA_029556005.1 Chlamydiota bacterium
TTCATTGCAAAGGGGCCTACGATCATTTCTAGCACCATTTGCTGTTGTTTAGACCCATGATAAGTATTGTTAAGCACATCATTCCAAGTTGTTTCAAAGGCTTGGACTTCTTTCATGAATTGATTCACAAAGTCTGGATCATTTGCAAGATTTGGATTGTTTTCAAGTTCATGAAGAGAAAGATCGATAGTGGCGATTTCTAAAAAAGCATTTCCGCTGCTTGAGTGGAGTTTTGGGGGTGAGCAGAGACGCTAGAAGAGCTTGTGACATTTTCTTCTTGGCTTGCTACTACCTGCTTTAAAGAAGTTTGGTTTAAGTTTAAACTTTGAAACGCCTGACTTTGACTCATATTTTGAATGGTGCTCATAGTATCCTCTCTTTTTTTGTTTTTTATATGCACATAGCCACATATTCCCAATAACTGGGAGATAGCTTTAACCCTGGGGTTAAGCCCTTAATGCTTCTACTAGATAATTTCATAACGGGGGACTTACGCTGAGACTTATTAGATTAATGAATCAGGAAATTTCTACCCCTTTTTATTTTTATCTTAATTTTATTTAAATTTTATTTTAAATTATTAATAGTTAATTACTTACGATATTAAATTTATTTTAAATGGAATTTGCTCATGATTTATTCCCCTAGACTTTCCTGTTTCGAATGCTTTAAAGATCTCGGATTTTGTCGTGATCAGACAATAGATTCTGAATGCCCACCGTTTCAAAACCACTTGCTGATTATAGATTAATGCGTTAGGCTGGGGAAAATAGGTTTTTAGCAAAAGCGAATTATGAACGAAGAAATAAAAAAGATTGGTGATTTGTTTAAATCGAAGCGGAAGGAGCTTAATCTTTCGTTGAAAGAAGTGGAGAATGCCACCTCGATTCGAACCAATCATCTAGAAGCTATTGAGGAGGGAAAAGAGGATCAATTCCTTTCTCCAGTCTATCTATTGGGATTCATGCGTCAATATGCAAATTTCTTAGGGATGGATGGCGACAAGATCATTAATGATCACCCCAATGCTTTCAATAAAGAAACAAAAAAGCATGAGTTTTCCTATGGCATTGGCACCTTAGAAGTCCGTGGAAGCATGGGTGGAGGCGTTAAATGGCTCCCCAATTTGATTTGGGCAGCAGTCTCTGTCGTGGTGATTGTTTTAGCTTATTATTTAGCTAAATATCTTGGAGTGATCTAACCTTTTAATAGCGGGGTAGTCTCTATGCCGGCCAAGCCTTTTGAAAATCGCTTGATCAATGAAAAATCTCCCTATCTCCTCCAGCATGCCCATAACCCTGTCGATTGGTATCCTTGGGGGGAAGAGGCTTTTAATCTTGCTAAATCCCAGAACAAGCCTATTTTTTTATCCATCGGATATGCCACGTGTCATTGGTGTCATGTGATGAGCCATGAGTCTTTTGATGATCCCGAAGTGGCTGCCATGCTTAATGACATTTTCGTCTGTATCAAAGTGGACCGTGAAGAGCTTCCAGAAATTGATAGCCTCTATATGGAATTTGCTCAAGCCCTTATGGCTTCAGGATCAGGGTGGCCGCTTAACGTTATCCTCACCCCCGATTTAAAACCATTCTACGCCATTACTTATATGCCTCCAGATACTAGACAAGGGATGATGGGACTTAAGCAGCTGGCTTCCCATATTAGACAGCTTTGGGAAAGTGAGGAAAGAGAGCTTCTCTTTGATCAGGCAGAAAAGCTTGTGGATCTCTTTGAGCGTTCAGCCCTCACTCGGGGAAATGAAATTCCTTCAGAGGTTTTGGTCGATGAGGCTCTGGAAATGCTTTTTGAGACGGCTGACCCACTCTATGGAGGGATGAAAGGAGCTCCCAAATTTCCTTTGAGCTATCAGTGTCAGTTCTTTTTTGATTATGCTAAGACCTTTAACGATTCGCGCCCTCTCTTTTTTGTAGAAAACACTCTAGATAGGATGTATCGGGGAGGGATCAACGATCATTTGGGGGGAGGTTTTTCTCGTTATAGTGTGGATGAAAAATGGGTGGTTCCTCACTTTGAAAAAATGCTCTATGATAATGCCCTTTTAGGAGGAGCTTATCTTGAAGCGTGGAAGTTTACTAAAAAGGAAAAGTACAAAAAAATCACCGAGAACATTCTCGATTATATCCTCCGTGATATGAAACAACCGGGGGGGGGCTTTTATTCAGCAGAGGATGCCGATGCTGAGGGTATTGAAGGGGCTTTTTATCTATGGACAAAAGAGGAAGTGCAGGCGGTTTTACCCTCAGAAGATTGCGCGCTGTTTTGTAAGTTTTATGATGTTACCCATGAGGGTAACTTCGAAGGGAAGAACATCTTACATCGGACACATAGCCTTGAGGAATTTGCTCAATATAAAGATTTCGAGCTTCATGAAACAGAAAAGCGCTTAAATCACTGTTTAAACCTCTTATTTGAGGAAAGATCCCAAAGAAAACGCCCTTTTAAAGATGATAAAATCCTCGTCTCTTGGAATGCTCTGATGATCGATACCTGTATCAAAGCTGGCCTTGCTCTTCAAAATGAGCAGTATCTTCGTGCTGGTCTTGAAGCTGCAGAGTTTATCTATCAACATCTTTGGAAAGAGGGGAAGCTCTTGCGTCGCTTTCGCGAGGGGCATGCAGGATTTGAAGGAAGCCTAGATGATTATGCTTCTCTCATTCGCTCTCTCATTACCTTATATGAAGCCGGGATGGGGGAAAAGTGGCTCGATTGGGCGATTCAAATGACCTCCCTTTTAGAAGAGCAATTCAAGGCTGAAGAGGGAGCTTTTTACTTAACAGGCCCTATGCATTCGATTTTGCTGCGCCGCTGTGAGCTTTATGATAGTGCCCAACCCTCAGGGAATAGCCTGCATACAGAGAACCTTTTACGCCTTTATCAAATCACCCATAATCGTGAGTATTGGATTCAGGCAGAAGATATCCTAAAAGTTGCAAAAAATTATATCGAGGCCTACCCCCAAGGCGCTCTCTATCATTTACTCACGTTAATGCGTTATCTTGACAAAGAGGCTCCCACTTTTATCATTGCTCTGGATACAAAGGGGTCCTTAAAAGAGGATTTAGCCCGGATGATTCACTCTCAATACTGTCCCCATGCGGCAGTTATTTGGGCAGAAGGTTCTGAGTATGTTCCAGTCAATGAGAAAACAACTCTTTATATTTGCAAACAAGGGAAATGCCTACCTCCCCTTACCGAGTGGAGTGAGATAGAAAAAGCGTTCCTAGACGAAAAATGGAAAACTTGAGAAGATAGGGAAATGGATAAGAAAACGCTAGGGGATTATTCTATTATTAAACAGATCGGGCAAGGAACGCTTGGATCGGTCTTTTTAGCTGAGCATCGCTTTGTAAAACAGCAATATATTCTGAAGGTGCTACCTGAAGAGATGGCAACAGACCGGAATTTTATTCAACGTTTTGAGAAGCATGTGGCCACCCTTGCTAAACTGGATCACCCCCATATTGTCAAGATCCATAATGTCTCTTTTGCTGAAGGGTATTATTTCTTAGTCACCGATTGCATCGTGGATTGTTTTGGGGAAACGACAAATCTAACGCAATATTTAAGCGTCAATAAGCAAAGTCTTAACGAAAATGAAATTCTCGAGCTTTTGACGCAAGTCGCTTCCGCCCTTCATTATGCCCACCAAATGCAAATAGGGGGGCAACCTCTTGCGCATCGTGGCTTAAAATTGAATAACATTTTGATTGGAAAAGGGGCGCGTGGACTCCATGTTTACCTTTCAGATTTTGGACTTTCTCATATTATCGGAGAAGGGGCTATTCTTACCCGTATGTATAAAGTGCTTGCTGATGTTCTCTCTTTAGATCTTTACCAATCCACCTTTACCAAGCCGGGTGAAGAGAAGTTTTTAACCGGAACGATTGACTCAGGGAAACTTTCCAAACTCCATGCTTCCTTTTTGCAAGTTTACCACTTTCTAGCTCCTGAACAAAAAATTTATCGAGAAAAACCTGTCGGTCCCCAAGCTGACACTTTTGCTTTTGGGATCCTTGCGTACTTTTTGCTGATGCACTGTTTTCCCGAAGGAAATTTCCCTCTCCCGAATGAAATCTATCCCGATTTTCGTTTGAATTGGAATTTACTCGTTAAAGAATGTCTCCATCCTGACCCCACAAAGCGCCCACCTGCTTTACTCAAGCTTTTAGATACTCTTACCCAGCCGAAAATGAAAAAAACGCCTGTTTATGAAGAGGAAGAAGAGGCTATTTTAGATTGGAATGAATCTGAAGAATCCCCCCTTCCCGATGAGGATGAAGAGGGGGCTGTCGCTGTTGCAACAAGAGAAGAAGATGATGAGATTACCCCTAGGCAAATGGATATGCTTCATGAAGTCTCTGAAATGATAAGAAGCCAAGCCAAGCCTGTTCTTAATCCCCAAGAAGTCAAACGTCCCCAGTATGACCCCGATCCTGCTGCCGCCTTTCAGGTAGATAGCACTGTGGCTCGTTATGTTCCTAAAGAGGAAAAGATCCAAAATATCGAGCCCATTCCTTCTGAAATGGTGGTTATCAAAGAAGGGGAGTATTATCGGGGGAGTGATGAGGGAGGACGCGATGAACGTCCCCGCCACCAAGTCAAGCTTTCGAGTTTTGCACTCGATATCCATCCGGTCACCAACGAGCAGTTTGTTCGCTTTTTAGAGGTTATGGGAGGGGAAAAAAATGCCAATAATCAAGATATTATTCGTCTGCGGGAATCTCGCATTCGACGCCATGGAGGAAAAGTTAGCATTGAGTCGGGTTATAGCAAACATCCTGTGATCGGAGTCACCTGGTATGGAGCCATTGCCTATGCGAAATGGATTGGGAAGCGTCTACCTACAGAAGCCGAATGGGAAGTGGCTGCTTCTTGCTGTGAGGAGTTAATTTACCCAACGGGAGCTGGGATAGAACGTACCCAAGCAAACTTTTTTAGCGCGGATACCACTCCTGTTAAGAGTTATCCTCCCAACAAACTGGGTCTCTATGACATGGTTGGGAATGTCTATGAATGGTGCCAAGATTGGTATGATTATAATTACTATGAAACGGCGATGCAACGTCCCGATAACCCCAAGGGACCCCTTCAAGGAGTCTATCGCGTTTTAAGGGGAGGTTGCTGGAAAAGTCTAAAAGACGATCTACGCTGCGCTCACCGTCATCGCAACAATCCTGGAATTGTAAACCGTACCTACGGCTTCCGGTGCGCTGCTGATGTCGAAGCTGAATAGCTTTCTCTTCGTTTGTGCGGGAAACATCTGCCGCTCTCCTTCACTGAAAGGAATTTTAGAGCATCAATTACAGCAAAAAAGAATTTTAGCCCACATTGAAAGTTGTGGTCTTTATGCCTCTTTCTTAGGTTCCCCTCCTGATCAACGGATGCAAGAAGTTGCAAAAGCCCATGGCCTGAAATTAGAAAATCGAGCCAAACTCTTTGAAGCATCCTTTTTTGATGAGTTCGATGCCATCTTCTGCGTGACTGAGGAGATTCTGGAGGCTGTCGCAGCAAGGGCTCACCAGAAAGAATTCCTTGATAAACTCTACCTTGCCACCCACTTTTCCAAAAACCATCGGGATCAAGACATCCCTGATCCCTATTATGGTGGGGCAAAAGGATTTGAGAGCGTTTGGAGTCTCATGGAAGAGGCTTGTGAAGGAATTATTGCCCATTTTTACCCTTGAACAAATGCACGGTATTTTTTACCATTATTCTCAAACAACTTTTGAAATTGGTTGAGTATAAACGCATGAAATTATTGCTTTCAAAACCTAGGGGTTTTTGCGCCGGCGTGGTGCGAGCCATTGAGACTGTAGAAAAAGCTCTACAACTATGGGGAGCTCCCATCTATGTCAAACATCAGATTGTTCATAATCGCCATGTTGTGGAAGATTTGGAAAGTAAAGGGGCCATTTTTATTGAAGACCTCGACGAAGTTCCTGAGGGAAGTCGGGTGATCTATTCTGCCCATGGAATTCCTCCTTCTGTTAGAGAACATGCAAAAAAACGGCGTTTAATTGAAATCGATGCCTCTTGTGGTTTAGTGATTCGAGTCCATTCAGCAGCTAAACGTTTTGCCAGTAAAGGGTATCATATTCTTTTGATCGGCCATCGCAAGCATGTTGAAGTGATTGGAACAGCTGGGGAAGCTCCAGAAGCAACAACGATTATTGAATCTGTGGATGATGTTGCCAAACTGCATTTCCCTCCAGAGCAAAAACTTTTTTATACGACGCAAACCACCCTCAGTCTTGATGATGTCAAAGAGATTACCGATGCCCTCCAAGAAAAATACCCTCACATTGAAACGTTGCCGAGCTCCTCTATCTGCTATGCGACAACAAATCGTCAACTCGCTCTTAGAGAAATCACCCACTCTGTGGATCTTGTCTTAGTTGTAGGGGATCCCACCAGTTCAAACTCCAATCGTCTTTGCGAAGTTGCCATTAAGCGGGGCATTCCTGCCTATTTAATCAATGATCCCCACGAGATCAATCCTTCATGGCTTCAGGGCGTTCAAGCCATTGGCCTCACAGCTGGAGCCTCCACCCCCGAGTCTATTGTACAAAAATGTATCGAACACCTCGAAAGCCTGGGTGTTACTGAGACTGAAGAGGTAGAGTTTACTGAAGAAAATGTCTTCTTCCAGCTTCCCAAAGAGGTTCTAGTGCCTGACCGCAAAAGTCCTTCATGGAATTTTTAGCGTCAAAGTTCTCGGGCTTGAGCTGCCGAAAAGGACGCTGTATTGCATTAAATACAGCGCCCTTTTCGGCAGTTCAATCGCGGGTCTTTCACGCAAAAATTACTGCAAGAACTTTTGTGGTCAGGCACTAGCTACCTCTGTTTGAGGATAAATATTTGCATTTTATCTTGTTTCCTTTCATATACATTTTTTATGAAGGAACATGCGGAAAAGCAGTCA
>JAKQGT010000008.1 GCA_029556005.1 Chlamydiota bacterium
CTGGGAACACTTCTAGTCACTTTCTTCTTAGTCTTAATGGTCGGTTTAATGACCATTTCTTTTTTCGTATTCGTCTTCGACTTAGCCAATTTGATCTCCTATTACACTCTCAGTTAAACGGCTTTTTTCTTGCCTGCTACAGTTTTCTTTTTCCCTTTACGGGTCCGCGCATTACAACGCGTTCTTTGTCCACGAGTAGGCAACCCTAAGCGATGTCTCATTCCACGATAGGCATTGATACTAATGAGGCGTTTAATATTGTTTTGTACCTGACGTCTCAAGTCTCCTTCTACAACATATTCAGATTGCAAGATGGCATTGAGCTTTGAAACTTCGTCATCGGTAAGATTATGAGCACGCATATTTGGGTCTAAACCCAATTTTTGAATAATCTCTTCAGATACAGCCTTTCCAATTCCATAGATATACGTTAAGCTAATGACAAGGCGCTTGTTACCAGGTATGTCGATTCCTATCACGCGTGGCATAGGTAAAATCCTTCTTTAAATCAATTTAGTAGGCAGAATATTAGCATAACCCCTTATAGGGTTCAATATCGAAATTGCTTTACATTCTACCGGTTATTCGTCCTTTTTTCATAAATCCATCATAGCGTTTCATAAGCAAATGAGATTCAATTTGCTTTGTCGTGTCAAGAACAACCCCTACTAAAATAAGTAAAGAGGTTCCTCCAAAAAAATGACTGATGGTTGCATCTACACCTAAAATTTTACCTACTAGAGTAGGCAGTATTGCAATCAGAGCTAAGAAAATAGCTCCCGCAAGGGTAATGCGATTCATGGTTGATTCTAAAAATTCTTGAGTAGGCTTTCCTTGGCGGATTCCAGGGATAAAGGCCCCATTTTTCTTCATGTCAGATGCGATTTGCTCAGGATGAAATTGTGTGGCAGTCCAAAAATAGGTAAAAAATAAAATCAAAATGACAAAAAGAGCTGTGTAAACCCAGCTTCCTGGAGAGAGCCATGTGACAATAGTAGCAAGCCATGTTCCTCTACTTAAAAATTGCGCAATGGTTGCAGGAAACATCAAAAGGGAAGAGGCAAAAATAACTGGAATCACTCCCGCATAGTTCACTTTCAAAGGAATATGGGAACTACCACCCTGGCTTTCACGCCTTCCTACAACACGTCTAGCGTATTGGAGGGGGATCTTACGGGTTCCCTGAATGACTAAAATGGTTCCCAAAATAATCAAGACAAAAACAATCGATAAAATGACTATGGAAGAGAAGGTCATTTGACCCACTTCTTGGGAATCCAAATTGAGTTGACGAATAATTGTACCCAGAGTCGAAGGAAGGGATGCTAAAATCCCTACTGTAATAATTAAACTGATCCCGTTTCCAATCCCTTTTTCCGTAATCTGCTCACCGATCCACATTAAAAAAAGCGTTCCCGTGCTCATCGTAAGCATAATGACAAGGTAAAATAGCCAGGGAAAACCAAATAGTTGCTGAGAAACTAATTCAGGGACAATGATTCCAGGATGAGAGAGGTTAAGGCTCAAAGCATACTTTGCAAGAAGGGCCGATTGAAAAAGGGCAAGCACTATGGTTAAAAGTCGAATCCCCTTTCCCATCTTTCGCTTTCCAGCTTCGCCATTTTCTCGAATATCTCGTTGAAGAGAGGGGACAACAGCAACCAGGATCTGCATGATGATCGATGCAGATATATAGGGCATGACCCCTAATGCAATCACTGTCATATGTGCAAAAGCACCCCCTGAAAAAATATCCACTAGTTGAAAAAGATTTTGGCTTCCGCCAGTAAATTGACGGAAAATCTGAACAACTTCATCCCCGTTAATTCCCGGAACGGGAATATAAGCCCCAATGCGGCAAACAACTAGCATCATTAGGGTAAAAAGAATCTTACCCTTGAGCTCTTCTATGGAAAATATTTTTCTTAGTGCTTCTAGCATGTGAATTTATATTCTTTTAAATTCAATTCCCTTTTCTTCCAGCTTCTGTATAGCGCTTTTAGAAAAAGCATTGGCTTCAATAACAATCTTTTTTGTGATATCCCCTTGTGAAAGGACTTTAAAGCCTCCCTTCATCCGGCGCATAGGAAATCCTTTTTCCATAAGCGTTTTTTTATTTACAGTCTCACCATCTTCAAAGTACTGATCAATGCGACCTAAGCTAATCTCATAGATAGCGACTTTAAAACGCTCATTAGAAAAACCACGTTCGGGAAGTTTTTGAAAAAGAGGGAGTTGGCCACCTTCTTTTCCTCCTCGTCTTTTATAACCAGAACGAGACTTATCTCCTTTATGACCACGACAAGATGTTTTACCCTTATTTGATCCTACACCTCGTCCAATACGCTTACACTTTTTCGCCTTTCTGTGTGTGTTTTTTAGTTCAGATAACCTCATACAGCAGCCTCCCGTGCGTCAAATGTGTCCTGTCTATTGCGAAGCATCGATAAAGCTTTAAATGTTGCACGTACTTGGTTAAGAGGGTTGTTGGAACCTAAGCTCTTAGATACAACATCTTTTACTCCGCTGATTTCCAGAACAGCGCGTACTTTAGATCCCGCAATAATGCCTGTCCCTTCAGGAGCTGGCTTTAAAAGTATTCTCGCTCCATCCCAGTCTACTGTAATTTCATGAGGAATGGTTGTCCCATCTTGCTCAAAGGTTAGAAGGTTTTTTCGAGCAGATTCTCCCCCTTTACGAATCGCATCTGCCACTTCGTTCGCTTTAGCAAAACCGATCCCAATACGCCCATTTCCATCCCCAATAATGACGAGGGCAGAAAAACTAAATTTGCGGCCACCTTTTACAACTTTCGAGCAGCGATTGATATAGAGGACTTTTTCCTCATACTCTGTATCGAAGTCTTCTACTTTCTTATTCTTCTTTGCCATGAATATCCCTAAAATTTGATCCCATTTTCTCTTGCAGCATTGGCAAGCTCTGCGATAAGTCCATGGTATTTGAATCTTCCGCGATCGAAAATGACCTTTTCAATATTTTTCTGTTTTGCTAGTTCTGCAATCTTTTGTCCTACAAAGCGCGCGCCTTCTTTTGACCTTTTCTGCCCCTGTGCCTCTTTTGAAAGGGTACTGAAGCTAGTCAACGTAACTCCGTTTTCGTCATCAATAATCTGAACACCAATGTGCTTTAAGGATTTAGAAACTGAAAAACGGGGTCTTTCGCTAGAGCCTCTAAGCTTTTTACGAATACGCATGGTGCGCTTTTTTCGAACTTTTGTGCGTTTCAATAATTTATGACTCATTTCTTATTTCCCTTTAGCTGCTTTACCGGCTTTCTTACGAACATACTCATTAACATAACGAACCCCTTTTCCTTTATAAGGTTCTGGAGGTCTGACAGCCCGAACATCTGCAGCAAACTGTCCCACCAGTTGCTTATCCGTGCCTGTAATCTTGATGAGTGTGCTTTTCTCAACTGCAACATTTAGTTCTGAGGGGATTTTCAGTTGAGAAGGATGTGAAAAACCTAGTTGAAGATCTAGCATATCCCCTTTAACAGCGGCACGATACCCAACCCCCACTAAGCTAAGCTCTTTTTCAAACCCTACACTCACCCCAACAATGGCATTGTTAATCAGGGATCGGTAGAGCCCATACATTGGCTTTAATAGGTCCGACTTTACATCATACACAATGAGAACTTCGTTCTCTTCAACCTTAATGGAGATTCCTTTGGGGAAAACCCTTTTAATAACCCCTTTGGGGCCCTTAACTTCAACTTCCTCTTTCGAAACTTTGACTTCAACTCCTTTAGGAAGTGGAATGGGTGTTTTACCTAAACGTGACATATTTCAATTTCCTATTTTTCACCACACGAGGCAGAGGAGTTCTCCGCCCATTTTCAGTTCTCGAGCTTTTTCTCCATCAACTACCCCTGATGGAGTCGAAAGAATAGCAATACCTAAACCACTAAAAACTCGAGGAATATCTTCGCATTTTACATAGTTACGCATCCCAGGCTTAGACATTCTTTTAAGCCCATGGAGAACACTCTCTCGGGTGTTCTTAATGTATTTAAGAAAAACACGAATCTGATGTTTCTTATCATTGACTAAGTAATTAATAACAAAACCTTTGTCTTTCAAAACATCGATGATTGCTTGATTGAGCTTACTGTAACTTACATCAACATACTTGTGACAAGCATCTTTTCCATTTCGAATTCGGGTCAATAAGTCTGCAACCGTATCACTAATTGCCATGATATGCGTTCTCCTTCTCTGTTAACGCTTAAAGGGAAGTCCAAGTTGGGTTAATAATTCTAAGCATTCCTCATCATTTTTTGCTGAGGTGACGAAAGTAATGTTCATTCCTTGGTCCCGCTTGACTTCATCTAAATTGAGCTCTGGAAACATCTGTTGTTCTGGTAAACCCAGTGAATAGCTTCCACGATGATCTCCTTTCTTCTTAAACCCACGAAAGTCACGAATACGTGGGCAAACAATATTGCAAAAACGGTCGAAGAAATCAAACATCCTAGTGCCACGTAATGTGACTTTAAGCCCCACTTCTTGACCTTCTCTAAGTTTAAAGTTAGAGATCGCTTTTTTTGCTTTTGTAATAATGGGTTTTTGCCCGGATATTAAGGCAAGTTCTTTGACACAATCTTGCATTGCATTCTTGTCTTTCACTGCTTCTGAGACCCCCATGCTAATAACAATCTTCTCCATACGGGGAATTTGCATAGGGTTTGAATAAGAAAACTTTGTATTTAAAGCTTCTTTAATTTCTTCGTGATATCTCTTCTTTAATCTAGACATGCTTTCTTCTATGAATTAACGGGTTTTTTTAACGTTCGATAACTGACTTCTTTGTCATTGTCGAAATAGACAAGCTCTTTCGAGCCATCTTTACCAAACTTCGACTTAAGCTTAAGTTTTTTTCCTTCAGCATTACATAGCGCTACATTAGAAATATGAATGGGGCGCTCGATGCTAATAATCTCCGATTTTTGGTTTTGATCACGGCTTTTCATATGGCGCTTTCTAACATTGATCCCTTGAACCAAAATGCGGGTATCTTTTTTAGCAATGACTTCACCAACTTTTCCTCGATCATTACCACTTGTTACCAAGACTTTATCGCCTTTTTTTATCCATTTCTGCTTCATAATAGCGCTCTTCCTTTTGCCTAAATCACTTCGGGTGCAAGTGAGGTAATCTTGAGAAATCCTTGCTCTCTCACTTCTCGAGCAACGGGTCCAAAAATACGAGTCCCTCTCGGGTTCTTTTTGTCATCAATGAGGACACAGCTATTGTCATAAAACTTTAACATGGAGCCATCCTTTCGACGCACATAACTTTTCGTGCGAACAATAACAGCCTTAACAACATCCCCTTTCTTTACAGATCCTTTAGGATCTGCATCTTTGACAGAACAAACAATAATATCCCCTACATGAGCATACCGCCTTCTTGTCCCGCGTAAAACTTTAAAACATTTGACGCGCTTGGCACCACTATTATCTGCTACTTCTAATTGTGTTTCTTGTTGAATCATTATTTCTCACTACACTTAAAATACTTCTTATGAAAGCACATCAACTACAATCCAGCGCTTCAATTTCGAGAGGGGTCTTGTTTCCTGTATACGGACTTTCTGCCCGATTTGGAGATCCCCTTTTTCATGATGCGCATAGTACTTCTTTCCTCGGGTGATGATCTTTTTATATCGAGGGTGTGGAATCGTACGCTCTACACTCACCGTCACGGTCTTTTGCATCTTGTTAGAAACTACCGTTCCTTCTCTAATTTTTTTTCTTCCTTGGGATTCCATACTACTTTACGCTAATCCTTAATTCTTCTTTTGGCGCAAAACGGTTAAGATTCGCGCTCGATCTTTTTTCTTCACTACTAATTCATGAGGCTTATCTAGTTTTCGAGATACGCGAAGCTCATTGGTCATTTGAAAAATATCTCGACAGAGATCTTCATATTGCGCTTCTAACTCTTCAGTAGATTGACCTAGTAAATCTTTTGCCTTCAGCATAACCATTTTCTCCTTACACTCTTTCTACTCGTTCGATAAATCGGGTACGATAAGGTAGCTTTGCTGCGGCTTTAAGTAAAGCTTGTTTCGCTTCATCTTTAGAAACATTCGCAACTTCAAAAAGGACGCGACCGGGGCGTGCTACCGCTACCCAGTGGTCCGTTCCCCCTTTACCTTTACCCATCCGTGTTTCAGCAGGCTTTTTTGTAATCGGCTTATCTGGAAAAATGCGAATCCAAACCTTTCCTTTACGACTAAAGAAACGGGTAATCGCGACGCGGCAGGCTTCGATTTGTTGGTTGGTTATCTTACCTCTTTCAAGGATCTGCATGCCATAATCACCAAAGGAAACAAACTGCCCTGCTTTCGTGTTGCCACGGAGGGAACCTTTTTGGGATTTTCGAAATTTAGGTCGAGAGGGTATCAGTGCCATGAATCATTTACTCCTAATCGTATTGTTCGCCTTTATTAATCCAAACTTTCACACCAATGGAACCATAAGTCGTTTCAGCACGTCCAGTGGCATAGTCGATATTTGCTCGCAATGTATGTAAAGGAATTCTTCCCTCTTTATACCACTCTGTACGGGCAATTTCAGCCCCACCAATGCGTCCTGAAATCTGAACTTTAATTCCAGCGGCTCCAGAATCCATTGTGGCCTGAATCGATTTTTTCAAAACTCTTCTAAAAGCAACACGGCGTTCTAATTGTTTAGCAATGGCATCAGCAACGAGCTTTGCATCTTGATCTGGTCTTTTGATTTCAGCGACTTCAATCCAGATATCTTTCCCCGTAAGCTTTTTCAGCTCTTGCTTCATGATATCAATTTCAGCCCCTTTTTTGCCGATAACAAGTCCTGGTCGTGCTGTATGCAGAGTCACTTCAATTTTTTCACTCATGCGCTTTATGACGATTTGAGCAGTCCCGACACAGCAGGGTTTTTTCATAAGGAAGTCACGGATCAATTTGTCTTCAAAAAGATGGAGTCCGAACTCGAGTTTGTTTGCATACCAAAGTGACTTCCAATCTTTTTTGAGTACAAGTCTAAATCCAGTTGGAGATGTTTTTTGTCCCATGTTACCTCTATTGACTTTCCTTTCCAACGACGACCATAAAATGGCTCATCCTTTTCATAATAGGTACGCGTCCACCGCGACACTTCGATTTTGCTCGTTTCATAATCGGTCCTGCATCTACTCTGACTTCCTTCACCTTTAGATCTCGTCTTTGCACACTATAAAGTGTTTCTGCATTGGCAATGGCGCTAAGAAGTGTTTTCCTAAGTAAGATACCCCCCTTCAAATTACTGAAATTCAATTGAAGCAGAGCCTCTTCTACATTCATTCCACGTATAAGTCCAGCTGCTAGACGCGCTTTCTGTGGACTGATTCTTACATATTTTGTTTTTGCAAAAGCTTCTTGCATTCTCTCTAATTCCTTTATTTTTTGACTGGATGTCCTTTAAAGAGGCGTGTAGGAGAAAACTCTCCCAAACGGTGCCCCACCATATTCTCAGTCACAAAAACTGAAATAAACTTCTTTCCATTATGAACTTCAAATGTATGACCGATCATGTCTGGCACGATCATCGAACGCCTGGACCATGTTTTAATAGGACGCTTCGACCCACCTTCATTTTGCTTAAACACTTTGTTCATTAGATGATGATCCACAAAGGGACCTTTCCTTAACGATCTACCCATTATTTCTTCCTTCGGTCTTTCACAATCATCTTTTTCGATTTCTTTTTAGAGCGAGTACGCAGACCTTTGGTCTGGAGTCCCCATGGAGTCTGAGGAAGGTATCCATTATGTTTCCCTTCACCTCCCCCGTGTGGATGATCCACAGGGTTCATTGCCGTTCCTCTGACAGTAGAACGAAATCCTTTCCATCGATTCCTTCCCGCTTTCCCTTCAACACGGAGGGAATGCTCTGCATTAGAAACAACCCCAAAAGTAGCCCGACAGGTTTCTCTAACCATACGGACTTCTCCAGATGGCATTTTAAGCGTTGCATACCCACCACTACGGGCCATTAGCTGAGCTGAAAGGCCTGCAGAACGGACCATTTTACCTCCTCGGCCAGGATAGAGTTCAATATTATGAACAGTGGATCCGAGGGGCATTTTTTGGAGAGACATGGAGCAACCCGACTTAAAGGGTGCATTATCTCCAGAGAGAAGAACATCCCCTTTTTTCAGACCTTCTGGAGCTAGAATGTAGCGTTTTTCCCCATCAGCATAACTTAAGAGTGCTATGAATGCTGAGCGATTAGGGTCATATTCAACAGCTACTACTTTGCCTGCAATGCCATCTTTATCTCTTTTAAAGTCTACTAAGCGGTAAAAGCGCTTATGCCCTCCTCCGCGATGACGACATGTAATACGTCCATGATGGTTTCTTCCATTTATACGTTTTTTAGCAACCACTAGAGATTTTGTTGGCTCAACTGTTTGCCGCTTTCCAGGAACGCGTGTAAGCTGACCAAAACTTGGTAAAACTAGCAGTCTTTGTCCGGGGGTTATCGGTCGAAATTTCTTAACCATTTAAGTCACTCCTAAATTGCATCATCAATCGAATCGCCACTTTCTAAGGTTACAATGGCTTTCTTAAACCCGCTGCGAAATCCCTTATACCCTCTAACGCGGCGCTTTTTGGGCTTCACGTTGATAGTATTCACTTCTTTCACTTTAATCTTTTTTTCTGCGTAAATCGTTTCAATGGACTTTGCGATCTCTGTTTTATTGGCTTTTTTGTCGACAATGAAAACATACTTTGGCTTATTGCACTTACTGACGCATCGATTGCTACTTGCATGCTGCAACCCTTCTAATACTGTTGTTTTTTCAGTGATGTAGCGCGATTTAATGATCTGATAAGGGTTTCTTTCTTTCATTTCTCACTTCCTAATACTTTCATGAACTCATTCATGGCTGAGTCGAGCACCACTAATTCTTGATTGGCAATGATATCATATCCACTAAAACTGGTGACGGGTAAAAAATGTGTCTTGGGAATATTTCTCATGCTTAAGTAAAACATTTCTCGATCATTTTTTGTTTTACTTTCAGTGTCACAAAGGAACAGAATTTTTTTGTTTTCAATCCCTGCTGCTTTCAGAAATTTGCTGACCGATTTGGTCTTCGGGGTTTTAAGGGAAGAGAGCTTTAAAAAGTGTACATTACCTCCACTTGCTTTCTGAGCCAGAAGATAGTGTATCGCAGCACGCTTCTCTTTTCGATTAATGCGCACATGTTGATCAAATTTCGGCTTCGGACCGAAGACGGCTGCCCCTCCTCGGTACTGCGCGGTTTTGATACACCCTTGGCGCGCACGCCCTGTTCCTTTTTGTGGATGAGGCTTTGCATTGGAATGGGCTATCTCACTGCGACCCTTGGTGTTTGCACTCCATTGTCTAGCATTATTACGGATAGCAACCAGATAATCTTTAATCAGTTGTGAATTTACAGAGACATCGAGAAGTTTTTCTTCTAGATTAACTTCTTCTAGTTCTTTTCCTTCTAAGTCATATTTCTTCAGTTTCGGCACGGTCTTCTATCCTATTTTTTTGCAGGTGTTTTCTTTACCGATTTTCTTATATAAACTAAGGTATTCTTAGCTCCAGGAATAGCTCCTTTAACGAGAATAACTTGCTTTTCGGTGTCAATTTGAACAACTTTGAGATTTTCTGTTGTCACCTTTTCAAAACCCATATGTCCAGCTTTTCGTATCCCAGGAAAATTTCTTCCTGGATCAGAGTTCATCCCTGTAGATCCTTGCTCCCGGTGAAATTTAGAACCATGGGATGCAGGTCCTCCACTAAATCCGTGGCGTTTCATGACACCTTGAAATCCTTTTCCTTTCGAAGTTCCGCAGACATCAACATACTGACAATCAGCAAAATAATCGACACCTATCTCCTGACCCACCTCGAAACCTTCGTTTCCTTCAATGCGGGACTCTAAAAGATGACGCCGAGGCTCCACTTTTGCACGCGCAAAATGACCTACAAGCGGTTTCGTTACATTTTTTTTCTTAGTCTCAGGAACTTTTACTGCCCCAAGCTGAACAGCCTTATAGCCATCGGGTTCATCACTCTTCACTTGAACGATCACATTGGGCTCAGCTGAAATAACCGTGCAAACAATGAGATTTCCATTCTCATCATAAATACGGGTCATCCCTTTTTTCTTACCCATTAGCTTTAGTGACATATCTGTTATTCCTTCGTCGTCTCGTACTCAGTTTCTTGTTTAGAATAGCCTATGATATCTTGTGACGTAGATGCAATAATTCACGCTACGCCACTTATGGCTAAAGCGAGTAGGTTATCAAAATACTCCCATTTTGTACAATCAAAATTTATGGAGGGGACGAATGTTCTGAAGAGCTCTCACGACTTAAAACTTTAATTGTTTCCTTATCTGCTTTGACATCTGAAACTTTTGCAATGATGACTAAGCTAAAAATCATCGTGAGGAACACGGTAAGAATAATCCATTCTCTAGAGGTCAATGTATTCATCTGTCGTAGATATTAGGGTTGGGTAGATATTTTTGAAAAAAGGTGCTTGTCAACGATTCTTCTTCATATTGGATACTGAGCATTCCGAAAAAAAAACTTCCAAACTGCATCAATCTTAGACAGGTTCGAGGATAGGGAATCCCTTTAATATAGGAAATAAAGCTGAGGCTGATCCATGTAAGATAGGTGATATGAGAAATATATTGAAGGCGAATGCATTGATACTCTTTTTTTTTCTCGAAATGGATATGTGGGTGTGCCTTTTGCGCTTTTTTATATTGATAGAGGGCTCGACTTTCCTCAACTACAGCATGTTCATAGAGAATCATTCGAGAAATATAGCAGGTTAAAGTCATGAGCTTGGTGACCTGTGGTGTTAAAATCACCCACCTCTTCCCATGAAACCAAAGAAGCACCTCTGCCATACTGCCAAGGATAGAAAGGGAGTGAAATCGTAGCTCAGGAGAGCTCCAAACGCTTCCCCCCTCCTGCATAACACGATAAATACGCCTAGCTTCAATATAAAGGTAGGGAATACGCATCAGGCCGATAAACCGATCCATCAGAGACAGGAGAGATAAGGAGGGGGGATCCAATGGGTCTGAGTAATGAGGGGAAGAGAGGTAAGTGAGATGAAATAACTCGTTTGTTAAATTCGATGTCAGAGGAACGGGGGGAACAATAAATATCCCTGTCATATTTTTTTTTGACACCTTGAGTAAAAAAAACTCCTTCTAGAAGAAGGAGTTTTTGATTGCATATTAGGAATGTTTATTTATCGCCTGCTTTCAGTGCGTTAGCAACTAATGCTGAAACACTACCACCTAGCTTAAATGCATTCCAACCAAATGCTGGCATGGGGGTTTTCACTCCAGACCCTACAGTCGCCTGAAGGAATCCCAGACCATTTAAACCTACAGAACAGAGCAGTCCATAGATCCCCATAAGATTAAAAAATATCCTTTTCCCTCTCTCTTTATCGCTCTTATAGCAGACATCATCGATGGTCTTTAGGGAAAATTCGGTAATATCATGCACAGCCGTATAGACAGT
>JAKQGT010000010.1 GCA_029556005.1 Chlamydiota bacterium
AGCCATCAGAAAAGGTGTTTACTCTCACTCTAAAGAAGAGGTGATTCACATCACAGCAATGGGGAAAGAGTGCCAGTTGAGAGGGCAAACCGTTGCTATGGATGCTTGCTATGGAACGGGTGTATATGCCCTCTCTTATGAAGAAATTCAGCAGATGTTAGAAAGCCAAAAAATCTACCTTTCTCCCCTTATCCCCAAAGCTTTTTATGTGGGGCTCAAAGAGGCAATGGGACAAGACGCCCTTGTCGAAATCCCTAGCAAAACGTTAAAAAAGCTTTCTGCACATGCCTCCCCCAATCTAATGAGATTCCTAAATGCCGTTTCAGCAGATCCCTTATCTTTTGGATTTACAAGCTCTTCTCAGTACGAACAATTCTCCTCACTGACCCTCTATCAATTAGGAGCTATGGTCGTAAAAACGGAAGACTACTACTGCTTCACAGGGGATGGGTATCAGATTGCAGATAGAAATGTAGGCGAGAAAGACCAACTTCTTCTCATTAACGCCTGTGGAATCCGCGGATTTCACACAACACACCACATTGCCGGAAATGAAAACCATGAAATCGATCGCACTATCATGAAAGAGACCTTTAAGATCGCCATGGAATCTATCGGAGATGGGGGATTTTACACACTTCCTGCATTAGGGATGGGTGTTTGGGGGGGAACGCCTGATGTCTATTGGGGAGCTTTTTTTGATGCGGTTTTAGAAACAAAAGTAAATCTAGAAAACATCATTGTGTGCCCTGGGCATCAAAAAACCCCAGGAACAAATTTTATTGGACAAGAGTTCGGAGAGATGCTTGCTCAATACAAAAAAGCCCATCCCAATCATCCCAAACTCGAAAGAATTGTCAACCTCTTCCACTATAAAACCGATGTCGTCCTCGTCGCCAAACACCTCAAAGCCCAGTTTCCCGATCGCGTTGTTGCCCTCCAAAATGCTTCAGATCCCGATGTGACACTTGGGTACCACGTGGGAGAATATGTGAATAATCTTTCGCACCCCTCGACAACAGAGGAAAACTACTCGGCCATCGGGAGTAACTGCTTAAACTTTGAGCGTCATACAGGAGTGCTTAACAACTCTCTTAGAATTATTCAGCATGACGCATAACGAAAAATTCTTTCCAATTGTCGACACTCCCTTTCCACGTTGGAATAGCAGCCTCTCTCATCGCGTTTAGAACAGCAGCTGTTAGTGCTTTATCATCGTTAAATAGCTGTGCTAACCCTTCAGGTGTAATCTTCGCTCCCTTATACGCTCCAATAAGGATCATGTGCTGCTGGGAATTACATAAATAGGCACCGATATCCTTCTCTGCTAGCTTGTCTAAAAGTCCTTGGACTCTATCCCATTCCTGTAGTTGTGGAGCATTAAAATTTTGAAAGAAAAAACAGGTGGATATCCCAGGTACATCCACATTAGACCTGATATAATGGGTCGAAGAAAGGGGAGGTCTGGTCTCTGAAAAATCTGAACGGATCTTTGTTCCCGACTGGGTCTGAAGTTCCTTTAAAATATCCAGGTTTTGTGGTGATATTTTACCCGCACTGGGTTCCGTATCAGCAAGGAGTCGATAGGTTCCAACAGCGGCGGTTGTATACTTCTTGCTCCTATCTACGACATAGCTATCTATCCCTTTTAAATCGGCAGGAATCTTCCAAAGGAGGCTATAGCTTTTTCCTTCAATTCCTTTGAATCCATACTGAGTTAACTCACTCGCTTTTAATGAGCAATAATCACTTCCAAAAGCACCTCCATGACAGATCCCATGAAGGGTATTGAAGTCTTCCTGTGTCATTAATAAAGCAGGACTACCGTTTCTATGAGTCACCTCATACACATGATCCTCAAGGGTTATTGTATCTGGGATTCCTCGAGTGTCAGTCCTATAGTTTTTGCAGTTGGTTTTACCTCCCTTTATCCTGATGATGGGAGCCCTTCCCCCGATTGCTTCCATCTTTTTATCACCTGGAGGAGGAGGTAAGGGGTTTTCTAGCACAGAATACTCTTTCACATTTTTTATCAAACAGATCGCAGCTCCGCTGGCAAGGATTTTTAAATTATCGATTAAAGAGAGGGCTACTATTCCCTTCAACGTATCTGTCACAATGTAGGAAATCATAGAGGCAATACCGATCGCTGAGAGTTTTTTTACAAAGGAAAAATTTTCACCTTCAAACTTATAATCGTGTAGGGAGCAAGCTAAACCCGCAGCGGCACCGGTGAGTAATAACCCCTCTTTAGTCGCTTCAGGGAAATAGCGGATTAAGCGTGTATGACCAGCAAAAAACGCGATAGCTAGGAATACTGCTGGTTCAATGAATGTTGAACGATTAAAAGAAATTTTAGATGTT
>JAKQGT010000037.1 GCA_029556005.1 Chlamydiota bacterium
TGATTTTTCCTTGGATGTCTGCAGGAGCATTCATAGAAATGAGGTTCAGAGTATTGGGCCAAGAGATGGCAGAAGGAAAGCAGGCGATCGTGAAGAAGAGAGCAAACACAATAAAGGAATCTGAAATAGCCATTCCTACAAGGCAAAGGGTGGTTAAGGCCGTTCCTACAACGACAATGCTACGCGCGTGGAAGCGCTTGATGAGGAGATCATTAATAAAATACCCCCCGATGATCCAGGCAATTCCGACAAGAAACTGTGCCCAAGTCACGTTGAGAGGTGTTGTTTTGTAAACCTGAAGGGCGTACGGACTGAACCACTGGAAGGCTAATCCCCAACCTAAAATCCAAAACATGTAGACGATGTAGAGCATCCGAAGCTCTTTGATATGAAAAGTCTTTAGGATATCTTGAACCCCTTTAAGAAGATGGAGTTTGAATCTTTCTTTAGAGGGGTGTGTTTCTTTAAAGAGGGAGGCTATTCCCACGAGGCTTAGGAGGGAAAGAGCTGCTGTGACGTAAAAGGGGAGAGCAGGGTTAAAGTGAGAGGAAACCTGAGGATTAGAAAGGTAGCCGCCCATAAGCATGGCGATCATCCAACTGATTCCCGTCACGATAATGATCATTGAAAAATTCTTGGCTCGGGAGTGCTCATCGGGAGAAAGATCTGCAATGGATGCTAAGCAGATACTGAGATTTCCAGAGAAAAATCCTGTAAATAAGCGACTGAGAATTAAGATAAGGTAGTTACCCGTTAGGATACTCCATCCTGAGATGATAAATCCAATGGTTGCTCCTACTATGGTAATATAAAACGCTTTTTTGCGGCCAAAACGGTCTGCAATATCTCCAAGAAAAGGGCACCCGAAGAATTGCCCTAAAGGAAAGAGTGCAAGAGCTACCCCTAGCATCATATTGCGCAGGGCATCACTCATCTCGGCTGTTACAAATCCAAAGGAGGGGTCAACAAAGAGGGGGCCAAACGTGGCAAAAATGACAGAAAACCCAAAATTATCGATGAAAAGAACAAAAAAAACGGGAAAGAGAGAAGGTCTAACTTTTTGGCTCATGTACAACCTGAGTTTTTTTGCGAATGGCTAACGTAAGAACTCCGATAGAAAGGAGAATCAGTAGAGCTGCCATGGGATAGACATAGATAATATCTATTCCTGCAATCACTCCGGCTAGTAAAGGGGCTAGTAAGAGAGAAATGGAGCCGCAGGATTGGGAAATTCCCATGATTTTTCCTTGAATGCTTTCGGGTGCGGCGAGAGAAATGGTGCTTAAGGCATTTGTCCAAACTAAAGCTCCAAAGACAGAGGCAAGGAGAGCGCAGATCGCAAAAGGGACAAAGTTTTTTGAAAGAGAACAGCAAATAAACACGACTAAAAGACCGATACATCCAATACGTGCGATTTCATGGGATTTATACCGTCTGAGTAAAAGCTTGTTGATCGTAAAGCTTCCTAGAGACCAAACAACACCTGTTGAAGCGAGAAGAATGAAAAGGGTTTGGGGAGTGACTAGGTAGCGAGAAAGGGTATAAGGGTTGAGCCAAAGCAAATTAATTCCCCATCCCATCATCATAAAGAGATAGAAAGTAAAAAGGCTGCGGATTCCTTTGATTTGAAAGCAAGCCGCAATATTGCGAATACCCTTAAGAGGTTCAAAGGAAAAGTGTTCACTTGTTTCGTGTGTTTCATGGAAAAATAGAAAGATAATGCTCAAACTTAGGAAAGAGAAAAAAGTTGTCATCCAAAAAGGAATGGCCGGACCCATGGACTGTGAGATAAACCCTCCAACTAAGATAGAAATAATCCAGCTCAGGCCTCCCAGGGTAGCGATGATTCCATAATTTTTTGAGCGACTCTTTTCATCGGGAGAAAGATCAGAAAGGGAAGCCATGCAGATGCCGCGATGGCTCGAAAAGGCTCCTGTAATGACGCGGCTTAGAATCAATAGAGGGAAGCTATAAACATAAATCGCTAATCCCGATAGAAAATAGCCCGTCATCGCCCCGATATTCAGCATGTAGAAGGTCCGTTTACGCCCAAAATGATCCGCAATGTCCCCAAAGAGAGGGGCAGTTAAGAGTTGTACCAAGGGATAAATGGCAAAAAGAATGCCCAGGGCAATATTCCGGTTACGGAGGGATGTTTCAGGAGAGAACATGCCGAATTCAGGGTCGAGCATTAAGGGACCAAAGATCCCAAAAACGATGGCATATCCAAAGTAGTCGAGAAAGTATGCAAAGTAAATTGCAAAAAACGTGCCCTTACGTTTTTCCATGTTTACCTAAGTTACAGTTTTTTTTCTTATTCCTTGTATGAGGATAAAAATCAAGAAATTTAAAATCCTAATAGGGGGCTGCAGAAGGTTTGAATTATTTTTGCCTCTTATATATAGTCAGAGGATGAATCCCATTTTTTTGAAGCAGGGCAATGGAACGAAAAAAAGTTATTATTATTGGATCTGGACCTGCCGGTTATACTGCAGCCATCTATGCAGCGCGAGCCAATCTCTCTCCTCTCCTATTTGAGGGTTTTTTTAGTGGTCCTGCAGGGGGGCAGCTCATGACGACAACGGAAGTAGAAAATTATCCTGGTTTTCCGAATGGGGTGACAGGTCCTGAGCTGATGGAAGCAATGAAGCAGCAAGCTCTCCGATTTGGAACGAAAATACTAACAGAAGATGTTGAATCTGTGGACCTCTCTACACGCCCCTTTGTCGTGAAGGGGAGTCGAAATGCCTTTGTAGCCGATAGCCTGATTATTGCCACAGGGGCAACCGCTAAACGCTTAGATATTCCTGGAACACGGGATGGAGAATTTTGGCAGAAAGGGGTAACAGCCTGTGCTGTTTGTGACGGAGCGATGCCGATTTTTCGCGGTAAGGAACTCTATGTGATTGGTGGAGGAGATACTGCTGTTGAAGAGGCGATCTTTTTGACCAAGTATGGCTCTAAAGTCTATATTGTCCATCGTCGCGATACCCTTAGAGCTTCAAAAATTATGGCGCGACACGCTATGGAAAATGCGAAGATAGAGATTCTCTGGAACCATGTTTTAAAGAGTGTTGAGGGGGATCAGATTGTGACAGGAGTAACTCTAGAAAACCTTAAAACGCAAAAAGAAGTGAAAAGAGAAGCTGCTGGCGTATTTTTTGCCATTGGTCACAATCCCAATACGGTTTTTCTAAGTGGGCAGCTTGAAACCGATCCTCAGGGGTATCTTCTGGTAAAGCCCGGAACAACCCTGACAAAGATTCCCGGCGTTTTTGCTGCAGGAGATGTTCAGGATAAAGTTTATCGTCAAGCGGTGTCTGCTGCAGGTTCAGGGTGTATGGCAGCTCTTGATGCTGAGCGTTTCCTCTCTACACAAGGCTTTTGATGCGCATCCTTTTGTTTTTCTTTTTCCCCCTTTCCCTTGTTGCTTTTGTGATCGATCCCTGGTTCAATACACTTGCTGAATTTCAGTTGCGTCCTGCTTATTCCTATCGCTATTATCCGTCGATTGATCGGGGATTTAATCCTTCTTCTTACCATTCGCATGACCATTTAATCGATTTGAATTTAGGTCTCCGGTTTTTACCCAATTGGGAAGCTCAAATGGAAATAGATTTTTCCCAAACACATAAACTTTCTTGGGGAACCCAAATGGTGGGAACCCAAGTGCGCTATCTCCTATTAGACGATGTAGCGGGGGATCCTGTCAGTTTAACACTGGGAGCGCAGATCTACTATGTTCCCACACGAAATATGCGTGATGTGAGCTCTCCCTATCATGCTCAAGGGAATCTAGAGCTGGGGGCAGCCCTAGGGAAAGAGATCGACCATCTCTATCAGTGGCGGTATCGCTTTTATGGTTTTTTAGGAGTAGGAACGGGAAATCGGGGCTACCCCTATCTACGTCCTTTGCTTTCTGCTGAAATGAAATATGCCCTCCATCATAAATTTCAACTTTTTGCCGATAGCTATATCGGGCTTGGAGGGAGAGGGGAGGTCAATGTCGATCGTTTTACAGGGTATGCTAAGATTCAACATCGCAATATTGACTTAGGGCTTAACTATACCTACTTGTTTACGATCTGGGGGGCCTTAGGGGTGGAATATGCCTATCGCGTCTATGCCCACGCTTTCCCAGAGCATGCGAGCACCTTCAAAGTGGAATATCGCTTACCCTTCTCCCTGTTTTAACGCCAGTTGCGTGTAAGGCCTCTATGTAAAGGTATATCTTTCCGCGATCTTTGCAGGAAAAACTGCTCGAAAATAGCATTTTTTGCTATTTCCTTCGCAAATTTTAGATCTCCACCCAAAGGGCAATGGCAGTAGCGTACTCTCTACAGTGACTGATAGAAATAAGGATATGAGGGGTGTTGAAAGTATCATTAAAGGAATCGGTAAATTCGGGAAAAGGGCGGCCTAGTTCATCATTCAAGATTTCAATATCCAAAAAAGAGACCGATTTACCCAGCCCTGTTCCTAAAGCTTTTGCAATCGCCTCTTTTGCTGAGAAGCGCCCTGCAATAGGAACAGCGGGATCCTTATGTCCCAAACAGTAATCTAGCTCAACTTCTGTAAAAACTTTATTGTAAAAATGGGTGCCATGCTTTTCAATCGTCTTGCGAATCCGATCGATTTCGATGATATCGTTCCCAATCCCTTTAATCAGTTTCACTCTTTGTTTTCACCCTCTTCCTCATAGTCTTCCTCGTAGTAGGATTCTTGTTTTTCACGCACACTCTTGTGTTGCTCTTCTAGCCCTTCCTCAAGGGCATTACAGAAGATCATACGACCAGAAGAGGTGTGTTTCACAGAAAGGACTTGAGCATCGATGACATCTCCAATAAAATTCCCTCCACCATTAATCACAACCATCGTTCCATCATCTAGATAACCGACCCCTTGGCGTGGCTCTTTACCATAACGTTGGACCTTAATTTTAATCATTTCCCCCGTTTCCATGAGAGGCTTAAGGGCATTCGAGAGAGAGTGGAGATTAATAATTTGGACCCCTTCAATCGAAGCCATTTGAACGCGGCTGATATCAGCAGTTAGGATATTGGCATCTATTAGGCGTGCTAAACGGATGAATTTGCTTGTGGTATCTTTCACTTCGGGAAAGTCGGTATCATTGAAACGGAGCCCCAAAGTTCCCAGCTGTTCCATTTTTTTGATCACTTCTAAGCAGCGTCTAGCTTTAGATTTCGTCGTGTCATCACCTGTTTCTGTTTGCGCATAGAGCTCTTTGATGATAAAGCGGGGAATTACCAGATGTTGATCGACAATCCCTGTTGAGCACACATCGATAATACGGGCATCCGAAAGGACCGATGAATCAATTAATAGGTCCCGTTTCTTTTGGGCTGTGGGGGCAAACTTTACAAAAGGGATGCTGATGTAAAGTTCATCTGAAGCGCGCAGCGTCATAATCGATCCCAAGTAGGTTCCAAAGAGGAAGAGAGCGATTTTAATAATTTCTAAGGCTTGTGGAGTAAGGACTAGGGAAATCGAGCTTAAGTCCAAGATCGCATCAAAGATCAGAACGAGAGCTTGTCCCATCAGATAACCGATAAAAAGCCCTACCACTGCAATGTTGAACGAGCGCAAGTTAAACTTGCGAAAAAGAGAGTCAAAACCAATCAAGAGTAAACTAAACACAAACCCGATCAAAATGCCGATTAAGGCATTGGTTGCTAAAAGCCCTTCTGGACGGGACAACATATAGGTTGTCATGAAAAAGATAGAAATGATTGTAAAAAAGATACGAACAAAAGCTAAAGAAATATTCATTTGATAACGACTCCTACTACTATTAGTCCCTCAAACCTAGGTTTTAGGCGAGGTTTGTAAATATACCCAGACCCACTTGTGAAGTTGTTTGAGTATAACTATTAACTTTACTATTCTTATATCAAGCAAACACTTTTTTGAAAGGTTTTTTATGAAGCTGCGCCACTCACAGGCTATTCTCCTTTCTGGTTTTATCTGGATGGGAGTGGGAGTTTTATTACTTACAAAGGGGATTCAGTATCTTGCGATGGCGGGCAATCAAGTGCTGACTCACTCTCAAGAGGGCTTTTCGTTGATTCAACTTTTCAGTCGCTTCAGCAAAGATTCTGAGCAGGCGGCGTTTATTGTAATTGCCCTAGCCCTTTTATTAGGCTTTTTCAAGGGGCGTATTGTGATGAAAAAAGCTGTCCACCGTGTGGTAGAGCGCATTCGCTCCCATCCCTCGCCTATCCCGATGAAAAAAATGTATTCCAAAGGGTACTGTCTCCTTATTGGCTCGATGATGGGGATGGGGTTTCTCTTCAAGTTTCTCCCCCTTCCTCTAGACGTGAAGGGCTTTATCGATTTTACGATTGGCATCGCGCTCATTAATGGTGCTATGCTCTATGTGCGCGCCGCTTCCCTCCCCGAAAACCCTTAATCCAGAATTCGCGTTACTTATGGTATTCTGTCCCTTTTTCGATTTGGACAGCGCGGTAGAGCTGCTCTAAGAGGATGAGGCGGACCATTTGATGGGTGAAAGTTAGCTTGGATAAGCTGATGAGTTGGTAAGCGTTTGATCGAATGGGTTCGGGGATCCCCTCAGGCCCTCCAATAACAAAGTTTAGGCGGGCTCCCCCTGTTTCAAAGGCTTTGTAGAGAAATTTTGAAAATTCTAGACTGGTGTAGCTTTGTCCTTGAGGATCAAGACAGAGATAATAACGCTCTTTCTTAAGTCCTTCATAGCTGGGGATCCACTCAATAGAGAGTTCTTTGGAAAGGCGTTTTTCATATTCTTTAAGAGCGTGGCTAAGCCACTCTTCTTTAGTTTTTCCCGGAGAAAAAATTTTAATTTTCAACATGTATATCCTAATTATGGTATGGTTATAGCTAAAGTTGTTTAAAATTGGGAAGATTTTAGTTTCTTAAAATCGAAATCATTGTCCATCAGACAAGGAGAGATTTTAAGAAGTCGAAGGAGAACAGAAAGATCTGCCTAAATCAACTTAGCTATATACCTTAATCAGGGAGGATAGGCAATGATTGGATGGTTATTCTGGGATCCGGATCGGGTGGCGTTTACACTCCCGTTTATCCATCGCCCCGTTGTGTGGTATGGAGTGCTCTTTGCTTTAGGATTTTTGGTAGGGTTCTACCTTTTGCTCCACCTCTTTAAGCGTTTACTCTCTTACTATCCTGAGTTTTCGGGGGCTACTTTAAAGCAGCGGGCACGGGTTTTTTCTGAGAGACTCACTCTCTATGTTATCATTGGAACTGTTGTTGGAGCTCGTCTGGGTCATATTTTATTCTATGAGAAATGGGGAGACTATTTTCTTCATCCCCTAGAGATCCTGAAGACTTGGGAGGGAGGACTAGCCAGTCATGGAGCGGTGATGGGGATTTTGATCGGGATTGCCCTTTTTTATTATAGGAGTCGGAGGGAGTTTCCCATGATCAATATCCCGAGAATCCTTGATCTTGCTGTGATTCCAGCTCTTTTTGCGGGAACCTTGATTAGAATCGGAAATTTTATCAATCAAGAGGTGCTTGGAGTGGCGACAACGGTTCCTTGGGCGATTATATTTGGCCATCCTGCTGATGGGAGCTTGCCTGTGCCACGCCATCCTGCGCAACTCTATGAAACCCTTTTCTATTTGGGGATGTTTTTTCTATTTTGGAGACTCTTTCCCAAAATGATTAGGTATCCCGGACGCCTTTCAGGGATCTTCTTTATGGGGATTTTTGCTTTTCGTTTCTGCATTGAATTTGTCAAAGAGGAGCAAAGTTTTCTCTATTCCCACGAGCTATTGACCATGGGACAACTCTTATCTCTGCCGATGATTCTTTTAGGTATTGGGCTTTGCTTAACTCACGTTTTCAAAAGGCGCCAAAGGAATTAGTTGGTAGGATAGTCTTTCAAGGGTCTCTTCAACTTTTTCTGCAGTCCAATCGGGGTGTTTGTATTGAAGACTCATGCGATGCCACATCAGAAAACGCTCATAAGTCGATTGGCTCCCATCCCCTAAGGAGGTATACCAAAAGTACTTATAAAGGATCCAAAGCCTTCCAAGAAGCTCCTCTTCAAAGGATTGAAGGAGGGGATAGATTTCGAGGGTTTCCTGCAGAGTTTGTTTGATGAACGCTTCATGATCGACAGTATGTTCTTTGGAGTTTGATCGATTCCAAGTCCTTTTTATAAGCTCGAGAAGGGGAGTCTTATGATCAAAATGGACCCAACGAATGAGCATATCATTTTGCAAAACCCACACCTCTATTTTCTCTTCTAGATCTTCACCATTTAAATCTAAAGCCTGTACTTTTTTAAAGAATTGCAAAGCGGCGCTGATGATCATTCGGAAGGATTGGTGGGGATTGTCGATGAGGATATTCCCCAACTCTTTTTCGATGACAGGGAGGATTTCAGGAGAGACATGATTGAGTAAATTCCCTTCCTTCTCAACCACATTCCAAATAATGAGTTCAAATTGCTCCATCTGACTGGAGCTCAAAGTGGGAAGTTTGAGAGCAATGTTGAAAGCTTCGACTAAGCGATTTTCTAAAGCAACTAAGTCATGAAAAGATTTCGTTTCATCCATCAGATGCATCTCAGCATTAACAAAGACAAAAAGAGCTTGGTCTAACTTTTTGAAGAGATGGCCCCGACTATCCTGAATGATCCCTCGGATAGACTGTCTAAGCGTTTCTTCTGTAAAGTTCTTGGGAAGCTCTTGGGCGATGGCATAAAGAGCTAAAATGCGTTGAATCAGCTCAACCCGGTGTTCGTCGCTTAAGAGTGTTGGATTGTGTTTACTCAGCTCAATTTGATAACGAATGAACGTTTCGATTGCTTGCTTTTCTTTTAGGGAGAAATGGCAAGCGATCCGTGATGTGGGATAGAGTTTTTGTGCAAGAGCCATAGAAAGGGTAGAAGTCAGTTGGCATTTTTGACTTAACTCTGTCGTTTTTCCATAAAACTTTAGCTCTTTAACAATTTCTCTTTTCAAAGCTTCTGGCTCGAGGTTTTCTCCTCGGGAAGTGATCTCGAGGAGTGTCTTCACAATCAACTTGTCGAGTTTATCGTACTCTTCATAGGGACTTTTTGCATTCACAGAGCTTAAATCTTTTAAGAGGTGTTTTTGCACCGCCCAGATCATTTTTGTAAGTTGCTCGAGCTCAGGACGCTTTCCTTCGATAGTTGCTATGCACTCGCTGAGTTTAACGGCGAGTTGTTGAGCAAAGGCATAGGGAGGAAGATGGTGGGGAGAGACTCTCGATTTTAAGTTCTCTCGGATCATAAACCGTAAGTTCAATTGCCCATCGGAATAGAGGGCCCCCTTTTGTCCTTGGATCTTTTCATAATAATAGGAAACTTTTTCCCAAACTTTCTTAAGAGCCGCTGTTCCTAAACGATACTTAGGAAACTTTTGCTTAAATTCAGGAAGAATTTTTGCTAAAAGATTGGCTTCAATTTTCCCTGACCACTTACTCACCGAGCCCCGTTCTTGGATCTCACCTTTAATTTTACGGGAAAGAAACAGACTTAAATCGGAAAAGGGATCGTAAAAATCTTCGGTTTCATCAATAGGATTTAAGAGAGGCTCTCGATCTCGACTATTATACTTCTGTAGTTCATCGGAATCTGGATTGGGGTAAGAGTGGGAAGAGGAAAGGCCTGACATCTTTTTATCCTTATAAAATGACATTTGTTTTCCTCTATCGCATCTCGAGGATTTTTTTGTCCAAAAGTTTTTTATCATTCTAGTGGTCCTTAACAAAAATT
>JAKQGT010000045.1 GCA_029556005.1 Chlamydiota bacterium
GATTTTTGCTAGAGCAGCTTCTAAACGAACGCGGAGAGGCTTTTCAATCACCCCACTAAAGAGTTTAGAAATCCAATAGAGGGGAAAATAACAGCGCTGCGTCGTTCCTGTTTTAGGATATTCATGAAGGTAAGTCGGAAAGGTATCGAAAGAGAGAAGATGATCGAGTCTCTCTTTTGCCTCTTGCACTTGATCCCCAACGCACGTACGGAAAAGAGCTAAAGAGTAACACAAGTTTTCATAATAGGGAATGGTATCGACAGCATCTGGATCTTCATAGCAGAAATGGACCCAACCGGTTCGAGAACTCAAGCGGGAACGACACGCCGTGAGAGCCAGTTCAAGGAGCTGGTGTTTGGAGTCTAAAAGGGTTGTCATCCAGGACGCCTCATGGCTTCCTCAAGCCCTTGAATAATCCCCATCCGCTCAGCAGGAGGGGCGATGATATGGGCTAAGTTTTGCAGCGCTTCAGGAGCGCCATCCATTGCAATCCGAATATCTCCTGCTTTCAGTAAGGGGATGTCATTGTTATCATCTCCCCCAGTAATGATGGGATGGCTAAGAGAGTAAAGCTCCTTAAATTTTTTTAGGGCTTTTCCTTTATCTGCATTGATATGTGTAATCAAGGTGATATAGAACTCCCGCGAGATGGGATCTTTGATGATGGTGGTTTTGATCCCTTCAAGGGCTTTTAATTTCTCATCAAACGCCTCTAGCATTTCTCGAGAGCCGATACATTTAATGAGAGGAAAGGTACTCTGCCCACAGTTTTTAAAAGAATCTAATCCTTTCCAAGGCTCTGCAGAGAGTCTTTCCACATCTTTTAAATACTTCAGCATTTTAGGAGTAAAACGGCTAGGGCGGAAATAACAAAGATCCCCTTTTTCATACCCTGCATAGATCACAAAATCATTGTCCATTCCCTGATAAAGGGTATCTAAAGTCTCTACAACATCAAGGGTTAAATAGGAGCGATGCATCCGTTTTCTTGCGGGCATCTCTAAAAGATCGGCCCCATTTTGCAGCGCCAAAAGAAACGGAAACTCGAGTTTATTGAGAGACATTAGGGCAAAAGAGAGGATACGCCCCGTAATAAAAACAAACTGCCACCCCTCGTGATAAAGCTTCTGAAAATAGAGCGCTACCCCGTCTGGAATCAAATGATTCCGGTCGGTAATGGTTCCATCAATATCTAAAGCAATCGTTCCTTTATGCATACCCATGAGTATAGACAAAAAAGGGGTTTTCCCCCAGAATAAAATCATCTAGCTATAGGTTTGTGATGCGTTACTTTAAATTTTTTTTGATCCTCTGTTGCCTCCCCCTACTTGGAGAGGATACGAAACCTCCAGAAGACCCTAAAAAAGAAGTCCCCTGTCCTGTGGATCAAAAAAAGGATGTGACCCCTGCAACCCAAGAGGAGCATCCTTTGGATGTCCACAAGGCGACAGAATCTTATGAAACAGCATTTATTAAAACCATTGTTGTTCTCGTCGGCCTTTTAGTTTTAATTCTTCTCACTGTATGGATGTTCAAAAAGATTTCTAAAGGGCGTTTCCGGAGTTTTAATTACCTAAAATCGGTCAAGATCTTAGAAAAACGTCCCCTTAGCCCTAAATCAATGCTTTATCTGATTGAAGTTGGCGGGAAACAGGTTCTTATAGCCGAATCTCAGTTTGAAGTGCGCACGGTTGCCACGCTAGACTGGGTAGATGGAGATAATAAAGATCTTTAACTTCGGGGTTAAACCTGTCTATCAGGGACTTGCACTGCAGCGCGCTGGAGCTCTTCATAGGTTGCATACCCTTCCCCAAAGAGTTCTAAGCGTTCTTTATTCCGCTCCTGACAACATTCTAAGATATAAAAAGTGGGCTTAATCGCCTCTGTTCCTAATTGTTTCGTGCACTCTTCAATAGAAAGACCTCTAGAATAGAGTTCTGAAAATCTTTGCCCATAGGCGACAGGCGTTTGCTTGTAATGGACCCCTCCATTCCATTTTTTTTCTATCTCGGCATAAATGGTCTGCATTTTGCAGGAGGTTGCTACATCATTATAGTAAAAGGCGCCATAACAAGCGGCGAGTTCCATCCCAGCAGCATATTTACAAGCATCAAAGATCCTTTCAATTGTCAGAAAAAATGCATTTTTATTTTTTTCAACATGCTTTTCAAAACTACGGAGAAAGACAGAAACAATATCCCGGTTGTCAATTTCATCATAAACGTCTTTGAATGTTTGATAAGCAACATTGATAAAAAGGGTTGCAGCAAGCCTAGCGACTTGGACAGCAAGACTGGCTACTAGGGTAATGGGAATGATGATGGCAGATAAAAAGAACTTCGGCCCTAAGTTCACAGGATTATGGGCAATGTAAACCTTATCCGTGATCTTATCAACTAACGTAAAACGGGAGTCAGCGTGGCTTTCTACGCGCTTTTCCCCTTCGGTAGTGATATAACTGACTTGAACCATACGATATTTTTCAGGATCTTTTAACCTCCCCCAATCTTCGACTGTTAGAGAATTTCTCCCTGAATCCTTTAGGATTAATCCTCTCTTATACTCAAAACGCCCGGGATCACTACTCACAAACTCTGGAGCTGTGAGATACTCAAAGAAATGATCAAATCGTGTAGCCATTAGCCTTCTCCGAAAAAAAATGAAAACTTTAATTGATGGGAGTTTTAAACTCAATGAGTGGTTAAAAAAAACAGGGCTAACACATTAAAAAAAACGTTCTTTGGTGAGAATTTCCGAAAGGATGAAGAGGTCTTTTTTGGATTTAAGCCTCCCTACAACGGTTTTAATCCGGGGTTGGGTTGTTGTAACAGGAACTGCTTTAGGAAGCACGGGAAAAGGGGGCTCTTGCACTTTTCGCGCAGGAATTTTGGGCAGAAAGGGAGTTGAAAGGGGTTTAGGCTTCACAATAGGGGGCTGAACAGGAGGAGGAGCCTTTTTGACTTGATTTTTTTTCCACTTACGTAAATTCGACAAAAGATAGACCAGGATGATGATAACAAAGGGAAAAAACCCTTCAAAGTTACCTTTTTCCATGACTTTCTCCATCATCGGAAGCTAAAGATTCTCGCATTTTCGTATCAGACTGAATGTTTTTTAGCCGATAGTAATCCATGATTCCTAAATTCCCTGCTTCAAAGGCTGCCGCAATGGCTTTAGGGATTTGCGCTTCGGCTTCCACAACACGGGCAATATTTTCTTGCTCTGCAGCAACAGCCATGGCGCGCCGCTCTTCGGCTTTAGCTTGGGCCACTTGCTTATCAGATTCGGCGCGGTCGATTTTGAGTTGCGCACCGATGTTCTTACCGACAGAGATATCGGCAATATCAATGGATAAGATTTCAAAGGCTGTTTGGGCATCGAGCCCTTTATCCAAAACAAGCTCTGTAATTTTCTGCGGCGCTTCGAGGACATCTGCATGGGTATCAGAGGCTCCAATGGCGTTGACAATCCCCTCCCCTACACGGGCAATGATGGTCTCTTCGGTCGCTCCACCCACAAGTTGTTTAATATTGGTCCGCACTGTAACGCGTGCACGACAGAGGAGCTGCACCCCATCTTTTGCAACCGCAGTGATATAGACATTGTTATCAGGACTCGGACAGTCAATTACTTTGGGATTGACCGAGGTACGAACCGCATCAAGAATATCTCTTCCTGCAAGGTCAATGGCCGTTGCTTGACGCCAGTCTAAAGGGATATTTGCCTTATCAGCAGCAATCATGGCGCGCACAACTTCGAGAACACGCCCCCCTGCTAAAAAGTGCGTTTCAAGATCTGAAACCGAAATCCCTTTAAGTCCTGCTTTATAGGAGTTAATCCGTGCATTCACAATGACGCGAGGAGGAATCTTCCGTAGGCTCATCCCAACGATATTAAATAGGGCTATAGGGGTTCCGGAAACAAAAGCTTGAAACCAAAGTTTAATGAACTTCCCGATGATCACAAAGAAAATCAGAAAAAGAATCGCTAGAATAATAATCAGAGCATAAATACCAGTTTCAGCCATCGTGTTTCCTCACTTTGTAACGGGCGCCTTCGCCACCAACAATCTTAACGCTTTCTCCCTTTTTAATATAGGAACTTTCGGATACGGCTTGATACTGGACCCCATCCACCTCAATATGCCCCGAAGGCTTGAGGTTGGTGATGGTCTTCCCCTCTTTCCCAATCAACTCGCGATCAAACTTGGAAGCCAAATACCCTTCCTGGTCATCCGAGGCATAGAAAGAAGGTTTTTGCTTGAGCTTCCATAACGCAAAACGAATGGTAAAAACAAGGAGGAAAACAAGGGCTAAAACATAGAGGAAAACCCAATACATATGTCTCTGTTCCCAGATCGAAA
>JAKQGT010000061.1 GCA_029556005.1 Chlamydiota bacterium
TGACTACTCACGACGCCAATCAGTTCATGCCCCTGTCCAAAGAGGTGGAAGGTTCCCCCTTTATTTTGTCGGACGAGTTTTTGCATCTTCTCATCCATGAAGCGAGCTTGATAGACCTTTTCCAGGATCTCAAGACACTTCTTCTTAACCGGGGACTCTAGAAGGGTCGATCCCACCTCTTACTCCTCCTCTTTCTTCTTAGGAGTCCGCTTAATCTGAGTCACCTGTTTAATCCCGGCTTGGCGTTTCTTCTGCAACATTTCTTGAATTTCTTCTTTCTCTTTAGGAGGCCGCCCCCGCTTTTTGGGCAGAAGTCCTTTAGCAATATCACTAATCTTCCCTTTCTTGGGCTCGGTTTGAGTGACTCTGCTACTAACCGCATCAATCAAACGCTCTTCTGCTTCAATCCCTAGGCCATCAGAAGCTTTTAAGCGATCGGATAAGTGGCGCAGAGATTCGAGACGCTGAGAAAGAGCTTCTAGTTTAGAATCAATTTTAACACGGGAGCTTCCTCGCAAGCTTGCAATGAGCTGAGCCTCTGTATCAAATTTCGCAGAGAACGTCACAGAAGTGCTCGTAAAGTCGGGCATAAAGAGAAAAGCCCGCGCAGCTGGAGGAACGGTTTTATAAATATCCACCGTATACTGGGGTTCAACTTCGACTTTCGTCGCTTGTTTAGGGGGACGTCCCCGTTTCGGCCTCGGATTGAGGGCCTCACTGGAATAATAGGTCTTCGACTTAGCAACAATCGCATCACGCGCATTTTGAACGTCTTTAGGTACTTTGACTTCAAATAATTGGTGCTTCACTTTTTCAAGAGCATTTTTCGTGATTTCGAGGTCTTCCTCAAAGACAAACCGGATATCCCGATTACGGAGCCACTCAATAATGCGGATACGTGAGCGTTCATGGTAATATTGTTGCCACTTCTCTAGCTCTGTCAAGTGATCATAAATGAACTCTAGAAAGTTTTCACGAGCCTCTTTTGATCCAATAATATCCAGGAGTTTTTCTTTCGTATCAATATCATAGACTTTCTCATTGACGAATCCTTCCATAAACTTCTTCGTTTCATAGTAGGTCATCTTAGGAATCAGACAAAAGCGGTCTCCATTGTCCTTGAGTTCTTTCTCTAAAAGATCAAGGTCCTCTAAGTTTTTGTCTAAGTCTGCAAAAATGATAAATCCCTCAATGAGATCAAGATAAAAATCTCGCTCATCATCTGATTTTGCAAAAGCATCCATCAAACGGTGAAAGCGCAAAATCAGGGGACATTGGGGTTCAGGGTGTGTCGTTTTAGCCATGAAAAAATCCTTTCAATAAAGGCATCATGGTATCAAGAAAAACTCTTACGTTCAAGTAAATGGATAAAAATAGATCCTATTTGCTATACTCAAACAACTTTAAAAATTAGATTTTCGGCTGCGCCAAAGCACCGCAATTCGTCGATCTTAAGTGACCTCATATTCTTAATATTAGGTCTCTTAAGATCGGCACATTTCGAAAACTTCCGCGCTCGACCAAAACAAATTTTTAAGGTTGTTTGAGTATTAAGATTTAGGATTTTAAACAGTGGAAAAAAAATGCTAGATATCAAGCTAATTCGTGAAAATCCTCAAGACATTGAAAGGCAACTTAAAACAAAAGATCCCGAAGCTTCTGTTCAAAAAATTCTTCATTTAGATGAAGAAATTCGAAGGTTAAAGGCGAAGGCTGAAGAGTTAAAGAAAGAGCGCAACCAAAGTGCCAAGGAAATTGGGGAGCGAAAAAGGAAAGGGGAAGACCTAGAAGATCTTTTAAAATCGGTCGAAGGTGTAGGAGATAAAATTTCAAAACTAGACCAGGATCTTTCTAAGCTTGAAGAGGAACTTAAATTTGAATTAGGGTGTTTACCAAACCTTCCCTTTCCCGATGTCAAAGTATCTTTAGACCCTCAAGAAAATGTTTGCATAAAGACATTTGGAGAAAAGCCCTCCTTTTCTTTTGCCCCTAAAAACCATTTAGAACTCAATGAAGGCCTAAAGCTTTTCGATTTTAAACGGGGAACCAAAATCGGGGGTGCCGGGTGGCCCGCTTACCGCGGCCTCGGCGCACGCCTGGAATGGGCCCTCATTAATTTTATGATCGATACCCATGTGACCAATGGATTTGAGCAGTGGATCCCCCCTCTAGTGGGGCGCTCAGATATTCTGTTTGGATCGGCCAACCTCCCCAAATTCGAAGATCAACTCTACAAAATTCAGGATAAAGAGGATGTCCTCTACCTGATCCCCACAGCGGAAGCTGTACTGAATGGTCTCCATTTTGATGAGATCATCGATCGAGAGGCTCTTCCCCTAAAATACACTGCGTATACCCCTTGCTTTCGAAGAGAAGCAGGCGCTGCAGGCTCTCAAGAAAGGGGGCTGATCCGCACCCATCAATTCAACAAAGTGGAAATGTTCTGTATCACCCATCCTGAGGAAAGTAGTCAAATCTATGAAGAGATGCTAAAGAGCGCTGAAGAGATCCTTCAAGCTCTCAACATCCATTACCGCAGGATGCTCCTTGTCACAGGAGATATGTCCTTTGCTTCAGCTAAAACCATCGATTTAGAAGTATGGCTTCCGGGACAAAACCGCTACTATGAAGTGTCATCGATCTCTAACTGTACCGATTTCCAAGCCCGCCGCTCGAAAATGCGCTTTAAGGCAGGAAATGATAAACCGGAATTTGTTCACACCTTAAATGGGTCGGGACTCGCTACCTCGCGCCTCATGGTCGCTCTTCTGGAAAATAACCAAAAAGAAGACGGTAGTGTGACACTTCCTACCGTCTTGCATAAATACCTAGAGGGACTTAGGGAACTTACTCCTCTCTAACTTTCAAGTTAAACCAGGTGGAAATTGCAGGAAGATACTTGTTCACTTCTTGAATACTAATCACTCCATCAGCTGCTTTCGCAGTTTCCATAATCTTGACAAGTCCCCCATTCACATCTTCAGAGAGGAAACGGCTACTACTCAAAAGAAAGGTCGAAGACAAAATCCCTCGACTATAATCATCTACATGCTTGATATAATCGTCCCAAGCAACATTCGGATTGTGTTCTTTACCCCGCCATTCAAAGTAATAGTACTCCTTATAGGTCAAAGCAAAGGTAACAAAAAGATCAAAGGTAAAAAAAGCTGAAATAAACGTGGTCACCTTAAAAATGGAAGAAAAAATCGGTGTATTCTTAGCAACCAGGTAATTGGCACAGGTTGCCAGTGCAGAAGACCAAAAGAGATATTTGATTGGTTGCATAACATGAAGAACCAAATTAGAGATTGCTCGAGCATCGGCTGAACCCGTCTCATTAAACGCCTTTAAAACAGGAGTTGCATCGTCTTGAACCGTTTTAGCAAGGTCTCTGATTTGAGGACTCACATATTCAAATCCACGGATTAAATAAGATATAGGTGTATTCAGATCCAAACTTACCATAAAATTCCTCCCTTACGAGTGCTTACGAACCCATCCTATACATCCATTTCCGGTATTTTTTTGTCTTTTCCGCCGATTTCTTCTCTTCATTTTAAGTTCTTGTCCCTTGGACAATGTCCTTAAATGAAAAGAAAAAATCTTCAAGAAAACTCCTAAAAAATCCCATTAAATAGCTGCATAGGATAGGTTCTTCATTCAGATATGGCTGTAAACTTTAAATTTTCTTTGGATTAAAGTAAAAACTTTTTGCCATATTTTAGATAGTGTCGTCATGAGCTGGGCATTCAAGAAGTGGCTCCTATGAGGAAATTTCAAGGCGACCAATGGAGAAAGCCCAAATGGGGCTTTTGAAGCAGGTCAACGATGAAATTTTTCATAGGAGATGCTTACACCGAAATGGATTCAAAAGTTGGTTGAGTATAAGTGGAATGAAAAAAAACAAGCAGAGAACCGATTTTGATTGGAAAATCTCTTTTTATTTTCGAACTTTATCCACCCCTTTGAATGGAAATAGCATTTCTTCCAAACCAAGCTGTCTAAAAGAAACCAAGAGACTTTTCTCCGTGCTCGGTAACTTCTATGATAACTTGATTCCACATATTCCATTCTTTGGCATGATCTTGAGGATTTTTTCTCATATCTTCAAGCCAATCAATAGCAAAACTTAAGGAGTCATTTCCTTTTTTTTGAAAACGTTCATTGAAGTATTCACAGAAGTCAATAGAAAGCTGAAAAAGCATTTTGTCATCTACAACGAGCCCGTCATGCTGTTTAACTGGAGGAGTTTTCATCCTTCTTTCAATAACTTCTTCAAAATATTTATCCGCTGACGAACCCATGCAAATGGTTAAAAAGAAAAAATCATTATCTTCAACTAGGTCCTTAGATAACGTTTTTATAGCTTTAGATTTTAAAAAGTTATACCAGAAACTCTGGAAGAATAGCATTATGACTTGGAAGCCATCTTCTATTGAAATTTTTTCTCTCACTATTATTCTCTTCTAGTTTTGTTTGAGAATAAATTAATATATCTTCTAGCATATTGCAAATCAAAAGTCATTATGGTGATTATGATGATGCGAAGTCTGACATATGTTTTCTTATTTTTCATATTAGTGCTTAACAACTTAAACTCAAATGAAGCCTTTGTCCCTCCTCAGATAAAAGAAACTCCCGATATCTTAGGTCATATATTCAAAGATGACATAGGTCATTTCAGCAAGGATACTCCTGAAAATCGTGATTTTATCCATTTAGCTGTAGAAAACTCAGAAAACAGAGTCGGAACAAATAATTTTGGACAGGAAATCTATTTAAAAACAATGGCTGATGGATCTCAATCCTGGGCTTTTGTATATGATGGAACAGTTAGAGACGGAGGGAAAAACAACTTTCCCAAAGAGTGGGTAAAAGATTCATCATTCGAAGGGGGGCATTTTACTACTCCAAAATTCACTCAGTACACCCCTAACGACAAAACATTCTATGGCCATCTTGTTGTCAACAGAATCTCCTCTACTTATGAGGCTTATAGTCAAACTCCTCAATATTCAGCTCCTTTAACCGAACGCAAAATGTTAGGAGTCACAGGGAGGTATGGAAAAATCCTCGACCTGATCGATTACTCTGACCTAGATGGAGAACATATCCTCTTACTACCAACAAGCGATCTCTCAGAGGAAGAAATCTTTCAAGTTCTAAGAGACGTTGCCAAAGGCATTTATATTTATGATGCTTTGCCTTTTTTTAGCCTGCACTTCAATCGTCATTTAATAAGTTACTCGGTCATTCATCCTGTTTACAGAAACACCTTAACTGGTGAAGCCATTGCAATGCTTGACTATTACATGAAAGGATTTACAACAGGGCGCTCGTTTAATCCTGACTTTATCTATGGGTGGGATGAGCACCGGACAAAAAACTTAGAATTTTTGTTTAGTCATTCCTTTGAATTCAAAGACTATTGCCAAGAGCTTGGACTCTCCTATAAAACCTTTAATGAAATCCTCGAAGAACTCATGGGAGAAGACTCCTATCATGGAGTTTTCCACAACTGTTTTGATATCTCCTATCGTATTATTGCTAAGCAAAATGCCATCATCAGAAATGGTAATACTCTCAGCTTCACCCCAGATTTTGATGTTATTGGCATTGTCGAAGGAACTCCACTCACTGAAGCAGAAGAAAACCATTATGCCTATCTTAGACAGGCGTGTCAGATCATGAGTGATCAGATCAAAGAAACCCTTCCTAAGCTGCCTATTTGCCAAAAGCACTTCCAGATCTTATATTTGGCTAACTTCTTTAGCTACTATTGTAATACCCTTAAGGAGGCGCAAAAAATTCCTATGCTAGAAAGAAAACTTCCTCAAAACGCTCCTCAGGGAAGTCCCAAAACATTTCCCCCTATTCCTCTTTCTATGGAGGATGAAATTCAGATCAGTTTCACTAAGCTGTTTGAAACCCTCACAACTAAAGAACTGGATCAAGTAATGGCTTATTTCAAGAATAAAAATGCTCCTGAAGCCATCATCTACAAAGCCGTAGATGTGATCTACGAGGGACTCTATCAGTATTTCGCTGATGCGGGTATGGAAACAAGAGTCACTCCAGATCAATGCGCAGACATCACTATCGAGATCCTCCATTACTGCAAAACACGTTATCAAAATGTCCGACAAAA
>JAKQGT010000011.1 GCA_029556005.1 Chlamydiota bacterium
AATAACCTGTCAAGAACGGGTTTACAAAAAGCCTTAGGATTGACCCCATTCCAGTCGAGAAAGCGATCCTCAGCATCCTGAAGGGAGCGTACTTCAAGCTCGGTTTTAGAGATAAATTTTAAGGTGAATTTCTTTTGCCCATCATGGATAAAAAACTCATCTGGACGACGGGGGCCATTGAAACGCCCGGTAACAACATAAGGAAAGCGTTCGGGGCTAAAAATGGATTCTCCCTGAAAGAGATCAAAAAAGGGTTGCTTCCCCACTAAGTAATCGAGAATGGTCGGGAAGATATCGATATGCGAGGTGACGATCGTCTCTAAATCCACCTGTTTCGCCCGTTCATTATTCCCCAGCTTGTAGTAAATGGGGGGCTGCGTTTGCATCAAGCTTAGGTGAGAAGCATGAAACAATTGCCCCTCCTCGAAAAACTCCTCCCCATGATCTGAAGTAAAGACAACAACCGCATCATCATAGAGCTTCTTATCCTTCAGTTTGTCGATGACCCGCCCAAAGAGAGAGTCCATATAATGAATGGAATTGCGATAACGGTTTTTAATCAATTCAATATTCTTTAAAGAGTTAGACACTCTTAAGTGGGTCTTTTCTTCGCTGATCGGTCTGAAATGGAGGGGATAATCACTAGGCCAGCTATAATTAAAATGTGTCGATTCCAAAAAGAAAACAAAAACATTCCCCTCTTTAAAGCCTTTCTTGTCCAGATCTCCCAGAAATGTCTCGACAGCTTTTTGGTCGGATTGCCAAGCCTCTGTAGGAAAATAGTGAGGGTAAACATGATAACTATCTGCTAGGTCATGTTTTTTCCCAAACATCACGTCATTGAGACCGTAGTACTTCAATTGGGCCGCTGAATAGACATGGATTTTATACCCTATTTTTTTCAGTGCCTGTAGGGGGAGACTCCCTGACTTCCATTGCCGTTTTGCCTGTTCCCAGAAAAGAGAATAGTTCGAGTGGAAAATCGAATACCAGGAATTATTGGTCGCATTGGCATTCGCAAAGGTCTTTTTAAAACGGATGTTTTCCTTCCGAAACTGCGCAATATTTTTTGCCGTGAGCTCTGTTAAAAAATCTTCCCTTAAACTTTCAACGATAAAGAGATAAATATTCGGACGCTTCTCCACATGCAAAGGTGTGGAGTGGAGTCTTTTTAAAGAGACGGGCTCACTTGGAAGCGCAGCCAAAGATTTCTCATAGGTAATGACCGCCTCTTTGCGGGAAATCAAGGTTGATTTCCAGGGAAGAATGCGCTCATAGAAATGGTGATCTTCTCGGTTAACAAAAGGGGAAAAAGAGAGATCTAGCGCTAAAAGACCAATCGGCACACAAAAGAGAACCTTTAGCAACCGTCCTTGGGAAATTTTTAAGGGCTTTCTTTGAGCAATTTTCGAGGTGATCCCGTAGAGAATAAGAGCCAATAGAGGGATTAAAAAAAGGGTCGTTCCCAAAATAAAAAGCCACGTTCCAATCTTAATTCCCGTAAGATGAAGCAGTTCTATGAAATTCTCCAAGCTTTCATCAAACACCCAATGGAGTCCGTAGAAAACCGATATATCCATAAAACGGACCAAGACAAAATCTACATAATGGA
>JAKQGT010000088.1 GCA_029556005.1 Chlamydiota bacterium
CATTTTGGCAGAGTATCAGTGAAAACACAAAACCCTCCCGGCCTCCCTTCTGGGAGGCCTTTTTTTTGTCCCCTCCACGGATCCGGCCAATTTCCAAAATGGCAGTCCGCCAGGAAAACAATGGGACCAGTAATTAAATTAAATGCGAATACGTTTAACGAAGTTCGTGCTACTTTGGGACTTTAGTGCCTTATCTTTACTTGACTAGTTTAGTAATGTTTGCGGTTATCGTGGCGCCAGTGCCGAGACAGTTGATTTGACGCCGTTTTGCAAGCGAGCATCGAGCGTCAGCGAGATGCGAGCGCTACACTCACAACGAATCGATCAGCAGAGAATTGAGAGCATAGCATCAAGCGAACATCGTGAGCATTGATGCGTATTGTCTCGAAACTCTCTGACTGTCGATGAAGTCAAATACAATGCAGCCAAGCATGCACGCTTCCGATCCAAACCCGTAATATGTAGAAGACCCCTAGCCAGAAGAATTTTATACAGATCTTGTATCTATACCCCACCCAAAAATTTGCGAGCAAATTTTTGATGTTCATAATGCATAGAGCGATCAGATCGTTAAAAATTGATTGTTGTAGTAGTAGCGAAGCGAAACAGCCCGATTGCTCTATTGAGATGCATACGAGCAATCGAAGAGAGATCAAAGACTTCGTCGCTTACGCTCCTCGTGTCTATTTTAAAAATATATACATGCCTTGAGGGGAGAACTGATATTGATACAGTTGGGGGGAATATGGTAGAATAGGGGAAATAGAAAAACGGAGGTAAATTTATGACAAATCGGAAAGGATTTTTAATGACAACGGAGGAGAAGAGTTCGTTTTGCAAAGCGGTTTCGAAGTGGTATTTGGGGAGAAGTGGCTGGGAGGAGTTTTTTAAGAACTGGAAGAAGGATTTAAAGAAGAGAAGTGATGGGGCGTATATAAGCAGGGTTGAAAGGAATGAGATTTACGGGGACACGGAGATAGGGCTTACGTTGATGGAGATCACGTATTTGAGGGGGATAAGATGGAGGGCAAAAGATTATATTCTTGCGTTTATACTTGTGATGAATGGGCTGTCGATGTACGACATAACGCATTTGGTTTTCAAAGGGAATCATGCCAGGGGAAGCGGATTTATGGACTGGGCGGTAAAGAAAGGATTGTGCAAGAATGTATTGGGATCGCTTGTTTGCAGCAGAAGGAGGTGGAGTGATCCGCTTGGGTGGAGAATTGCAAGATTTGAGTATTTGAAGAAAAACTTTGGGAAATGGAGTGGGAGGAAATTTGAAAGAGCGAACAGTGGGGAGGGATTCTATGAAGCAATTGTGAGACTCCAGTTCCATGTAAAGGCAAAATGTGGAGGATCATTTATCTTGAAAAAGATGTGGGACGAAGTTTGTAGGAAGGAACCGATAAACCCAATTGGGAAGGTAGAGGATTTTGCGGAAGCGAGCATGAAGAAGTATGGGAGAGTGGAGGATTTGCTTATTGATTTTCTTGGCGGGGAGAGGGATTTTACGGAACTTGAGAAAGAGAGGGATATACTTGGCAGAGAGACTTGACAAGAGTAAAAAAATGTATTAGAATAACGGTGCTTTCTGATTACTCCTTCTCACGTTTTCCCCCCGAGAAATCGGGGGGTTTTTTATTTATGCAGTGTTTTTTTGACAAAGAAGGCATGCTGAGGTATAATAATCGTACTCCTTGATGGCTCTGGGGTGGATATAGGGATTGCAACCCTCCACCCCTTTTCACAAGGAGAAAGCCAAAGGAGGCGTAAGATGGGCGAAAAAAGTAAATGTGGAGTAATTCCACTTCGTTTTCTTGAGACGTTCAGAGAGCTGTCAATTAGCAAAGAAGACTATGTGTGTGCAACCCAGAGCGTTTTTGAGTACATGCTTACTGGGGAATTTAACGAAGAGGCATTGACATGTTCTGTATGCCTACGGATTATTATCCGGAATATGATTCACGATTTGCAGGTTATCAGAGAACACCAGGAGCAAAAATCTTTAAAGCTTCGTGAAAATGGGAAACTTGGAGGGAGACCTCCGAAGTCGCAAGAAAACCAAAAGGTTATTTTTGCTTTAGAAAAAAAAGCAAGCGATAACCAAACGGAAAGCAAAAAAAAGCATGTATATGTAGATGTATATGTAGATGGAAATGTAAATGGAGAAGAAGATAAAGAGAAAGGCATCACTCCGACTCTTCAAAAAAGCGTTGAAGAGTCTCGTGTATCTGTTGACGAAGATGCAAA
>JAKQGT010000090.1 GCA_029556005.1 Chlamydiota bacterium
CTTTTAGATGTCTGATTGCTAGAAACTGCCAGCAGGGGCCTTGATCTTTAAGTTCTCCCTCAATGTAGCTGACGAAAGGTTTCCATTGATTATTTTGGAAAAAAGGGCTTGTGAAAAGGTCGTGGGGATCATCTTTAGAGGTGGCAGTGTGCTTTTCCCAGCAGTTTCTTAAGGTAGCGATTTTAGTTGCAAAGGTGGGATTATCAATCGAACCCACTAAAGAAGGGTAGACCGTGAGGGATTTAAAGGAATTTAAGAAGGTTTCCTGGAGTCTGAGGAAGTCTTCTTGTAAACAAGCGGCCGTTTGAATGAGGGCAAACCCTTCATAGAGAGAGATGGCTTGGAGAAGGGTAATGTTTCCCCAGGCATTTTTCATTTCAATCTGTAAAAGAGAGGCTTTACCTAGGGAGGTATTGAGAGTTCCGAGTTCTTGGCAGGTGGAAGTCCAGTCTGCTGCGTAGTTTTTTTTAACGGCTGCGAGATAGGTTTTTAGGGTTGTTTTTCCGATCTTTTCGTAGGAAAGGGTCAGGGAAGGGGAAAATATTTTTTTTGAAGACTCAACGAAACCGATTTGAATAGGTTTTTCTAACTTTAAAGGATCTGCGATGAGCCATTTTTCGGGAGGAGTGAACGTTGTAAAAAAAGGAGGTGCTCCAAAAACAGCTGTAGAGATCAAAAGAAACAAGAGGCAAAGTCGGTTCATAGACTTCCTTTAGGTACCAGTATTGGTACCATCACTATTGCTACTGCTATGCGTGGAGGCGCTTTGGTGGATGACACCTGCAATGATGGCAATGGCTGCTGCAAGTCCTAAACCCCACCCTATCATTGACATACTAATCGTAGTTGAAGTGGCTTGACTCGACCCATAACCTAGGGGTTCACATTTTTCATACCCTTCATTGGCATCGTATTCACAGTCTGAGAGAGCTTCACTTGCCGAGTAGAGTGGTGAGTTCAATAACACCAAGGAGATAGCGATAGCAAAAGAAAGCGCTTTCTTCATTCAAAATTCCTTTTTCAAATGCGATGACCTTTAATTGTGCAAAAAAGTTGTTTTATCGCCAAGAGATTTTATTTTCTTTTGCTTTTTGCTCCTTAGAGAGTAAAATCTTTTGGGTATTACCTCGAAGTGACATTTATTTTTCCTTTGCGCTGCATAGGCAAATAGAATTAACGCATCTACAGCGCTTTGCCCCTTCGCCAAGGTGAATCCACCTTAGCTCGGCGCTCAGCTTGTATCTACGTCAATTCTACTTGCCTATGAAGCGAAATAAATAGCACTTCGAGGTATTAGGGAGGATTTTTTGGAAATAGAAGGCGAAAGTGTCCTCGTTCGCATTCCTACTGCGGGGGATGTTGCAGCGATTCAGTATCCAGCGCTTGAGTGGTCTGGGAGTGGGGTGCTCTCGACTCTGATGGGACTCTATAAGTTTTGTATCTCTTGCTTGGTGCAACAGCTCAGGATGTGGGAACTCCGGTGGCAAGCCGCTGTAGTGGGCGCCCTTTTTTGGGAACCGTTAAAGTCTCTTCAAGCGGGGATGGCCATGAATGAAGGGAAAGAAAGGGAGTTTCATCCTTATGGGGTGAATCCTGTAGAACTCACTGAAAAACAATTAAACTCCACACCTATTTTGGCTCTCCATGGAAAAAATGGGACGCAAGGGACATTTTTAGTCATGGCCAGGGCTTTTCAAGAGGGGGATGTAGGTCCTCTTTTTACCCTCAATTTGTGTGAGGGTGAGCTCACGATGGAAGACCAAATGCGTATCGATGCTAAAATTCAAGAAATTCAAGCACTTTATGGGGAAAAAGTGGCTGTAGATCTGATTGGATACTCGCGAGGAGCAGAAATTGCCCTCTACATGGGTTTGCCTACAGAATCATGGCATATTGAAGAGGGAGGATACTGCTATCAAGATCGGAGTTGGGATAGGATGCGTAGTGATATTGGGCGCATTTTTCGAATTGGATCCATGACCCTTCCTGAGGAGTGGAACAAGCTTTCTGAGCCAATACGCGATAGAATTTATGAAGTGAGAGGAACAGAAGATATCTTAATGCCTGAAAAATCTCTCGCCTATCATCAGCTAGAAGTCTATGAAGGACATGTTGGTTTAGTAGACTCACCCTGTGTACATGCCTACTTGATGAATCAGATCAAAGCTTGAAGTTTTTCATTTTTTTCCC
>JAKQGT010000096.1 GCA_029556005.1 Chlamydiota bacterium
AAAACTGTCCGGTAAAAACCTGATCTCGGGTTGCCACGGCTCCCCAAACCGTCCCTACAGGCTTTTCTGGGGTCCCTCCGGTCGGTCCAGCAATCCCGGAAACAGCAAGGGCATAATCAGCGCCGGTTAATGTCAGGACTCCTTGAGCCATCTCTTTGACAACAGCTTCGCTCACGGCGCCGTGAGATTGGAGGCTTTGCGGGTTCACGTGAAGGGCGGCCTTTTTTAACGCATTCGAGTAGGAAACGATGCTCCCTAAAAAGTAGTCAGAAGCCCCACTGATGGCTGTTATACGTGCGGCTAAATACCCACCTGTGCAAGATTCGGCACAAGCAAGTGTTTGATGATGGGAAACCATCCATTCTTGGAGAGCAACTTCGATGTATTTGGAAGTAGTGGAGAAATAATAGGGGGTATAGGCTTGAATGATCTGATCTGCGATGGGATCGAGCTCTTGGGGATCTTTGGCATGGATATAGACGGAGAGAAATCCGTAAGAGGGGCAGATGCCGATTTGAATGCCGGGGTTTTCTTTCTCTAAGGTGCGGAGGAGAGGGTCAACGGTTTGCTCCGAAAGTTGGCAAAAATAGAGACTTTTGACGTAATGCTTGCGCGGGCAATGCTTATGAAGAAAAGGGATCACGGGATCTAAAAGAGCTTCCATCTGAGCAGGAACTCCAGGAAGGACAATCAACCGATTCCCAAGAATAAATCCCGGGGCGGTGCCGATAGGGTTCAGTAATACGTGTGCTCCTTTAGGAACCATCGCTTGATCTTTTAGCGTGGGGAGATTGGGAGTAAAGCGCTGCATGAGATCGGCAGCGACAGTCTCATCATAAACCAAAGGCGTTTCGAAAATTTCGGCAACAATCTCTCGAGTGAGATCATCCCCAGTGGGCCCAAGCCCCCCTGTCGTAATGATAAAAGAGGAGCGCTTAAGGGCCTCTTCGATCCCCGCTTTGAGAGGGAGGGGATCATCGGGAAGAAGGGTAACACGATCGATTGAAAACCCCTGGGGAAGGAGCTTTTGGGCAATAACAGCTGCATTGGAATTGATGGTAAACCCGGAGAGGAGCTCATTTCCTATGGAGAGGATTTCTATTGCCATGACTGTCTCGCAACTTTAAGGCCACTACTAGGGAGGTGGGGGTGGGCATCAATCCAAGGAAAGCACTCTTTCCCGATCCTAAAGGTGGCATGAATTTTCTTGTCATCTAATAGAAAAGGAACGGGAGTGGTTGCCGATCGCATCCATTTCGCCAAGGCTTGAAAGAGCTTTGTATTGGGATTCTCAGGATCTTTAAACACTTCAATCACATCCCCTTTAAGAGAGTTGGAGTAGAGCTGGGGATAGGAAAACTGGAGTCCCCAAGAGACCGCTTCCTGAGAGTGCACCATAGAGTGAAATTGGAGATGTTCCCGCGAAAAAATGAAGTGATGAAAACTGAGCTGCACAACAGGTTCAAGAGGCTTAATAATATACTGCCCCTCTTTGGCTTTCATCGCATAGAGTGCTTTAGGAGACGCAGAAAAAACGCAAGAAAATGTCGGCTTAAAGGGAGTTTCATCTACAAAAACACCTGCTTTTAAACTCGTCACATAATCGATATACTTTGTTAAAAAATTTTCAACTGAAATGCGGGCGCTTTGAAGAGATACAAGCTCGGAGACATTATAAATAGCAAAGGGGGGCAAGCTCTCTAAAAGATCTTGCATTTCCCTAACATCGACTAGGGCACGATGAGAAAGCCACTTGGATGCTTGAAGCAGTCCTTCCTCTTTGGGATGGCTGAGTTTCATGAACCGATCCTTATACTCAAACGACTTCAGTTGCGTGTAAAGGGATATCTTTAAATCTCATCAGAAATCTAAGTCTTTTCATAGAGCCTTTACACGCAACCGGCGTTAAATCATGTTTTTTTTTGATTCCAGCAGGTCATTGTCTTATAGACAAAGGCAAAAAGTCAACTGAATCATCTGCTTGACTTAAATGCATGTTATTGGCATAATAATAAATAAAGAGAAAGCCAATATTAAGCCTGCATTATGCCGACAAATTTTAAGCCTGTATATACAATCAACGCAGCCATCGCCAAGCATCTCATGAGGATTGAAGCTGCCAAAGAAAAAGTAGCTATGCTACCTGTAAATCCTACTGTACTCATATCTTTGCGTGAAACAGCCAAGTTGTATACAACTCATTATTCTACAATGATAGAAGGTAATCAGTTAAAACCTAAAGAGATACAAGAGGTTATCCAACTTAAAGGACATTTTCCTGGTAGAGAAAGAGAGGAGCATGAGGTCAAAGGGTATTATGCAGCTTTAGACCAACTAGAGCAGTACGCAGCACAAGGCATTTCCATTACGGAAAAAATCATCCAGACACTCCACGCTCTTGTGATGAGCGATGGGAGAACACGCATTAAACCAACTCCCTATCGTGATAAACAAAATGTCATCAAAGATAGTGGGACGGGAACCATTGTTTACATGCCACCAGAATCTAAAGATGTTGCAGGCCTCATGCGTAATTTAGTTTCTTGGATCAAAGAAAACGCCGAACTCCCCTGTCCCCTTGTTGCTGGTATTGCTCATTACCAGTTTGCAACAATCCACCCTTATTATGATGGCAATGGCCGTACTGCTAGACTTCTGACAACATTAATTCTTCATCTTGGGGGCTATGATTTAAAAAGCCTTTATTCTCTTGAAGAATACTACGCAAAAAATTTACTTGGCTATTATCGAGCAATGAGTG
>JAKQGT010000101.1 GCA_029556005.1 Chlamydiota bacterium
CATTTTGCGAATAGCTGGGAATTTGAGATGGTGGTCTAACATCTTCTCTTTAGATTTGAGATGGGTTTCACTCCGAGTTTGATTGGGAAAATAGATGCCGTAATGGATGTAAAAGGGAGAGAAAATATGTTGCGAAAATGTTTTAAAATCCCCGATTAAATTAAAATTGTGAGCAAATGTCCAATGGGAGGGGTCTTCCAGAACTTCATAGGTTTTGAAATGGGACTCTTTTCCACCTTGGTGGAAAATAAGGTGGGATTCTTGGTCTTCAATCGCCCCGGGAAGACATACCTGTTTAGAGAGGTAGTTATGAGTATCCCATTTTGGTCTCATTTTCAGGCGCGTATCTCGGCTAAAGTTAACTAAACCAGAAACAGCTCCTATGAGATCTAGAGGAAGCATTTCTTGCGCCAAGCTAATGCGCCCAAAGGTCGCTAAGGCTTTTTGTTTTTTCTGGGAAAGTTTTTCAAGAAGCAGAGGAATATCTTTTTCAGCGGGTTTAGCAGTGCTGTACGAGAAAAAGAAACGGTAGTTGCGAGGGGGAGAGATTTCTCTTTGGCTTGATTGCGCAGAAAGCTCCTCGAAAAATTTTACTTTTTTATCAGCACTTTTTTGGAACACACCCCCTTGTTTTACTCTGGGGGCCTTCCATTTGCTTAAGACAGGATCAATGCGCGGGTCTGCCCAGAGTAGGCATTGAATCGAGGCCTTTTCTTCCCCAATTTCCTTGATTAGCGTAGAGAGCTCCTCTTGGGTAAAAGGAGTCGCTCCAAGGACAGGGAAAACTTCTAAAATGAAGCCAAATGAGGTTTTGTTTTCATAAATATGGTGATCTTCAGAATATAGACGATAAGGGAGGAGCGTTTGAAAGTGGTTTTTTTGGAAAAATTTAGGAGAGCATACAGTTTCTTTTATAAGGCTATGGTCAATGGGTGTAGATTCCCCAAAAAATTCTGAAAGTTTTTGTCCTAAGTTATTTAAAGTTCTTAGCATCTCTTATGTCTCTAACGGTAAGAATTTTCATCTGCTTCTGGAGAAAGGACAAGGTTCCCCTCTTCATCTTTCATCATGACGAGCTTCTTAGAAGTTTCTTGTTTCTTTTTAGAACTTGCCTTTTTGGTTTTCTGCTCCTCTTTGGAGCGGTTTGCTTCTGTAGAGTTTTTGAAAAAGAGGTCTTCTCCCTCTTCTCTTTCTACAATTAGATCAACAACCTCTCCAGCAGCTACACAATTAAGGCCATTTCCCGGGCGGCACTGGAATTGGTTGTTATAGACGCCACAGCTCGTCAATAAACTACATAGAGTGCTCAATAGATATGGGAGAACCTGTTTATTCCTTTTTTTCATAGATGCCTCGATTAATTTCTGCTTCGATTTCTTCGACGGTGGGAAGAGAAGATTTTAGGTTTTCTGGGAGAGATTTGACGATCTCTGTTTCGTAGCTTGCAACACCAATCGGTTTTTTGATGTCGCGCAGCGCATACTCCACTTCTGTCTTATTTTTATCTTTGCAGAGGAGTATTCCAATGGATGGGTTATCATGAGGCCTTTTAATAAGGTCATCGACAGCTGAAAGATAAAAATTGATTTTTCCTGCATATTCAGGCTTAAAAGCGGCCCCTTTAAGTTCGATCACACAAAAACAGTTTAGTTCAAGATGATAGAAAAGAAGGTCCAAATAGTAGATTGTGTTCTCAATTTTCAGTTCATATTGCTTTCCTACAAAAGCAAACCCTTTCCCCAACTCGACGAGGAATTTTTGTATGTGGTCTGTGAGCCCTTTTTCTAGCTCTCTTTCTTCATAATTCTCTGTAAGAGATAGGAAATTAAATAGATATGGATCTTTGAGAGTTTGGCTTGCTAGATCTGACTGCGGTGTGGGAAGAGTATTGGAAAAATTAGTAATCGCTTTCCCTTGTCTTCTATAAAGATCTGAATCGATCCAAATAGATAGTGTATTGCGACTCCAACCGTTTTCAATAATTTTTTTCACATACCATAATCGCTCTTCTTTAGTGTTAAGTCTCTGAATGAG
>JAKQGT010000103.1 GCA_029556005.1 Chlamydiota bacterium
TTAGGTCTCGTTGTTTTTGTCCTCGCCCTTACCCACCTGAATAAGGAGGGATACCAACTTTATTATGCCGAAGCACATTCGGAACAAATGTCACGCAATATTAGACAAACAGCTCACCGGATATGGGCGATTTATCTCTGTTACACTTTTGTGGCCTTTCTCCTTTTTTTCAGTGCAGGGATGCCCCTTTGGGAAGCGATTAACCACGCCATGACAGCCATCTCTACGGGAGGATTTACCGTGACCTCCACGAACTTTCAGGGCTATTCTGCCGGCATTCAAATCATTGCCCTACTTATCATGGTGATCGGATCTATTAGCTTTGCAGTGCATTTTCAAGTGATCCACGATCGCAACTTGAAAATACTGTGGAAAAGCCTCCAACACCGCCTTCTCTATCTCTTCGTGATAGGGGGAGGAATTCTCACCCTTCTCCTCAACTTGTGGAATGGAAGTCAAGGGCACTACATGGGCTCAATTTTTGAGTGGGTCTCAGCCCTCACAACTTGCGGTTATAACGCTGTTTCTCTCTCTTTTTTTAGCCCCATGGTCAAACTTTTGCTCATCATCGGTATGTTTATGGGAGGAGCTACAGGTTCTACGGCTGGAGGATTAAAAATCCGCCGCCTCCTTTACCTTGTCAAAGGCATTTACCTTCGCCTCTCTTCCCTAACACAAAAAAACGAAAAAGAAATTTTAGAAGAATATAATCCCGCAAAATCTCCCTCTCAAGAAGAACCGCCCGGAACCCTCCTGTTACGCAAAACGCAAAGTGAGCGGTTAATCACGGCAGAAGTTCTTTTCTCACTCTGGGCTGCAACCATTTTTTTAGGATGGTTTCTGATTTTAAAGTGGACTCCTAAGGGAGGAGCTCTAGATGCCCTTTTTGAGGTGACCAGTGCTATGAGCAATGTAGGGCTCAGTAGTGGCATTGTTAGCCCCGATTTCTCTACAGCAGGAAAGATTATTTTTATGTTGTTGATGTGGGTGGGAAGGCTAGAAATAATTCCCGCACTCGTGTTACTTTTAACTTTACCAATGACGCTTAGAAATAACTCTCATGGAAAGAAGTCCTAAGAACTATATCCTCTCTCTCTTGCTCTGTTTTTTTCTCGGCACCCTCGGGATCCACCGCTTCTATGTCGGAAAAATCGGCACAGGAATCCTCATGATCCTCACCCTGGGGGGGCTCTACATCTGGCAACTCATCGATCTCATCCTCATCATCGTGGGGCAGTTCCGCGACAAACAAGGACGCTTCATCAAGCCTTAAGCTTCTGTTTAATCATTTGGGCAAGATTTATTACAAAATCCTCACTCATGAGGGCATTATGGCTTTCTGGAACAAGAATCAATTGCTTCTTATCTTTTGAGCACTCTGTATCTTCAAAAACTTCTTTTGCAAGGGACACTACTCCTGGAATGACATCATCTGTTTCTTTTAGGTCTGTAGCAGAGCGCATGAAATCATCTGACGGGTTTTTCCCTTGCTGAATAATAATCTCAGGATGCTCAATTTTTTTAGAAGAGGTCGTCGAGTCATACTCCCAATTAAGGAAATGAATCAGAAATCCCGTTTTATAGGCAATTTCATCTGCAACTCTAGAGAGTTTCCCAAAGGTCATATGTTTTACAAAAACATATTTCACTTCAGGAGAAAGTTCGAGATCATGGAGGTTTTGTCCCTGAACGCCTCCCCCAATCGAGTGGCCAAAATCGATCATCTCCTTGGCTCCGAGCTCTGCACGTGCAAAGGCATGCATAGCCGCATGAGAGGCTAGTTCCGCTTCGTGATCGGGCAAAAATCCACTACTGGCTCCCACAGCTGCATAGTTATAAAAAAGGATATTGGCTTGAAGCGCTTTAGCTAGGGCAATATAGTCCTCTCTCCCTTCTTCATAAAACTCTCCATTCCCTTGAGAAAAGATAATCCACCGTCCATTCGCTAATTGATTTTTATCTCCTATCATCACCGCATCGATCAAGGAGCCATTGGCTTGGATCGGACACCGTTTAACCACACATTCCGGAATAGCAGCTAATTTTTCCCTTTCGACATCAAGATCTAATTCACGGATATCACTCAGTAAAGGGATCGTAGCTAGATGGACAAGATACCCTGTAACAATGTAGAGATCGTTGTATAGGGCTAAGGGGAGGGTGAGCCCAACAACAGCTTTGGGAAGGGAAGGAAGCTGCATGTAATTTCTAGAAATCGTTCGGATGCAAAAGGCTGCTATGGTATAGGCTAAAGCTAATGAGGAACCATTAAAAAGGACACTTTTGGAAAGACGGACCCAACTAGAGCCGTTTTCAAAAACAAAAACAGGTTCTCCCGATGGGGTAGGGGCACAGAGTTCTGCTTTTGTTATCTGGAGATAATCGGGGTTATTAAAAAATGCGTTTGGACCGACTAATTCCATAATAATCCTTTTTTTGGCAAAAATTATACAGAAACGATGGATAAAGTCTTACTTAAAAATATTTCTTCCAAGGGGATCCCTTTAGAGGCCACCTTTCTTCCTGACGGGGGGATGAATCTGATTAGCTACCGCCTTGGAGAGATCGAAGTGATCGATCAAAACACCCGTCCTCTTTATAAGGAGAGAATGGCGGGACTAGGGGCTCTCATTGGCCCCCACTTCCACCATCGTCAAAAAATTTCTAAAGGATTTGATCCCTCCCTCTTTCCCCATATTGCCCGCGTAAAAGCTCAAGGGAAGGAGGAACCTTTTTCTCACGGAATCGCCCGCTATGTTCCTTGGAAATATGTCAGTAGTGAAACACAAATCAAAGCTCATCTTCACGGAAGTGATCTCTATAAGGGGGTCCCCCTCTCTGTTTTTGAAGGGCAAGATTTTAAGATGAGTTATGAAGCGCGCCTTCTAGAGAGTGGGCTTTTCATCGAATACAAAGTGGAAAGTGAGCACCCTTCTGTTGTCGGATTGCACTATTACTATGCCCTTCCAGGAAAAGGGGTTGTTCAAGGAGAAGTGGAACCTACCTATCGGGATCAAAAAGAATGGAAACCCCTTCCTCAAGAGTGGACAAAAGAGAAACCCACCCATTTGCACTTTACCCTCCCCCAAGAGGCAGACTTCGGATTCATCCCAGCCAAAAAAACACCTAACGATCACGACTATAAATGGATTCTCGATACAGATACCTATTCTCTCCATTTCGATTTCAACACAGCATCGAATCGGGAGATCTCCTGGCAGCTTTTTCATCCCAAAAACACCACCTATGTCTGCATTGAACCTCTCTCTGCGCACTTCCCCCCTGAGCCGCAACTCTCTCGCAGCACTTTAGAAGTCAAGATCGAGATCTTTTCTCCCCTTCACTAATATTAGTGAAAGCTTTACAAGAAGGAA
>JAKQGT010000115.1 GCA_029556005.1 Chlamydiota bacterium
TGCTTTTCGAAGGACTCATGTCCCGGGATGCCTCTGGGGGCTTAACGGAAGGTTTAGCAAAGCGCATTGAGATTTCAAACGATCAGAAAACCTATACTTTTCACTTGCGCCCCTCTTTTTGGTCTAATGGGGATCCTGTAACCGCGAAAGATTTTGAATATGCATGGAAAAAATCCATTCATCCTGCAACCGCTCAGTTAGGAGCTTATCACTTTAATTGCATCAAAAATGCAGCCCAGTGTCTAGATGGTCAGGTGCCGATTCACAAGGTGGGAATAGTCGCGCGTGATGATCTTACCCTTGTGGTTCACCTTGAACATCCCACCCCCTATTTCTTAGAGCTATTAGCTTGTAGTACTTATGCTCCGATTCCTCATAAAAAGGTTTTGGAAGATGAAGAGTGGGCTTTTTGTAATGGCAAACCTCTCATCTCAAATGGTCCTTTCGTTCTTAAAAGATGGCAGAAAGGAATTAGACTCAAATTGGAAAAAAACCCTTCTTATTGGAGAGCTGAAGAGGTGACGATTTCTGGAATTTTCCTCCATGTCGTTCAGGAAAATTCTTTGCGTCACTATCTATTTGAGCAAGGGCAGATCGATTGGATGGGAGATCCCCTTTCCCCTCTATCCGACGACGTGATTGAAGCTAGATGTATACAAAAAGATCTCATGTCTTCGGAAATCTATGGAGTCAATTGGTTATTCCTCAATACAAAAAAATTCCCTTTTCAAAACAAAAACTTCAGAAAAGCTTTGGCCTTGGCTATTGATCGGGAGGGGATTCAGCAGCAACTTTTGCAAGCAGCCGCTCAAAAAGAGTGTCGCTTTGCTCTGAGTCCCTTTTGCGACGAGGCGTGTCATGATTTTGTGGGTGATCAAAGAGCCCGAGCACAGCTCCTTTTCAACTCAGCTCTTTCGGAAATGGGAATCGATCGATCGAGTTTCCCTGAGATTAAATTGAGCTATAGTCCTCTAGGGATCCATCCAAAGCTTGTTCATCTCATTCAAAATCAATGGGAAGAAACGTTGGGAATTAAAGTCATCCTCGACCCCATGGTTAAGCCTCTTCTCCTTAACCAAATGGTTCAAGGTGACTATCAGATCGGGTGTTTGTTTTGGGTCTCACCCATCGCAGATCCTATTTATATGTTTGGCATTTTTCGCTCTGCACATGATCATGTCAATTTAAGCCACTGGGTCAATGAGGATTACCAGAAACTCATTATTCGCTCAGAATATGAGCAGAACTCTGAGAAGAGAAAAAAACTCCTTTTTGAAGTGGAAAAATTTCTTATGGAAGAGATGCCTGTGATTCCTGTTTGCTTGGGAACAGCTCTTTACATGAAAGATAAAAAGCTTGAAAATGTTTCCGTTTCCCCACTTATGGAAGTGGATTTTAAATATGCAACGTTTGTGGACAAATGAAAAAAATAGTATTTTTCTTATTTCTTATCCCTTTCCTCATCGGGTGTCATAAAAAGGGTAAGACCCTCTCGGAAGGAAGAATCGTCAACTTCTCTTTTCTTTCACCGATTCGTTCTCTAGATCCCCGTATTTCGAATGAGTATCCTTCTTGCCATGTGGTCAAAATGCTTTATGAAGGTTTGATGCACATAGACCTTGAAGGGAATCCCACTTTTGGGATAGCGGAGTCTGTGGATATTTCAGAAGATCAATTGACCTACACCTTCCACTTGCGTGATTCCAAATGGACCAATGGGGATCCAGTCACGGCCTATGATTTTGAATATGCTTGGAAAAAAGCGGTTGACCCCCGCTATGCACAAACAGGAGCATTTACATTTTATACCATAAAAAATGTCTCCGCCTGTTTAGAAAAAAAAGTTTCCGTTGATGATGTAGGCATCCATGCATTAGATGCAAAAACTCTCCAAGTAGAGCTTGAGCATCCTGCCCCCTACTTTTTATCTCTAACCTCCTGCGCAACTTACTCTCCAATCAATAAGAAAATCGATCAAGAACACCCCAATTGGTGCAATGATGTAGGGGAGTTCTTTGTCACGAATGGTCCTTTTAAGGTCGATCAATGGAAAAAGAGTGTGGAAATTACCCTGAAAAAAAATGATTTTTATTGGGATGCGGATGCTGTGAAACTTTCGGGAATTCGTATACAGATCATCCCCGATGCAAACACACAATTTTGCCTGTTTGAAAAAGGGGAGCTCGACTGGGTCGGTCAACCTTTCAACTCTTTACCTTTTGACATTATTAAAGATAAAAATGTTTTCGATAAAATCGAAAAAAAAGAAATGGTGGGGTTAAATTGGCTATTTTTGAATACAAATTCACGACCGCTTAGTAATAAAAATATCCGAAAAGCAATTGCCTATGCGATTAACCGTAAAGAGATAACCGATCATGTCTATCAAATGGGTGAAACGCCAGCCTTGAAGATTCTTAATTCCGAACTTACCCTGCAAGAAGAGCCCTATTTTGATGATGGAAATGTGAACAAAGCGCGTGAGTATTTAGAAATAGGATTAAAAGAACTCGGAATGACTAAAAAAGAGCTAGGCCCGATAGTCATTAGTCAACGCTCTTCCATATTTTACTTGAGAGTTACTCAAGCGATTCAGCAGCAAATTCATGAAGCACTAGGGCTCCAAGTAGAAATCGAGCAATCCGATTTTCCCGTCCATTTCAATAAATTGGCAAAAGGGGATTTTTGTATTGGAGAGATGGGGTGGATTTCTTGGCTTCGCGATCCGATTTATATGCTCGATACCTTCCGAAACCGTTCTTTTGCAACCAATATGTCTAAGTGGGAAGATTCAAGGTATCAAGCTCTCCTAGAAAAATCAGATCATGAAATCGATCCTATTAAGCGTAAAGAGTACCTTCATAAAGCAGAAGAGCTTCTCATGGAAGAGATGCCTGTGATTCCTATTTGTTTTATCACCTTGACATTCATGAAAAATCCTGATTTACACGATGTTTATGTCTCTCCTCTGAAGGAGTTAGATTTAAGATATGCTTATTTCGCTAAAAATGAGGTCGAGTAAGGGACCTGCCACATCCCGTTCCTTTCCTTTGTAAGGATAGGAATGGATAAATAGGACAGGGTTGTAGTTGAGCTCAATGATGGCATAGTTCTTGGTGTTAGGGGGGCTTTCGGGTGAAGAGAGCATCATATCTACCCCACAGATTTTAGCGTTTAAAGCATGGGTTGCCTCCGTAGCGATTTCTTTATAACCTGGATGGACGAAATCTGTCATATCAATCGCATCCCCCCCTGTTGAAACATTGGAATTATGCCTGAGATAGACCTTTCTCCCTTTTTTTAATACACTGGTGGGGGATAAGCGGAGCCCTTTTAAAATGCTTTTTTCATGCGCTTCTAGACGAAGATGCGTTTTAGGATCGCGATAGTAGTGGGGATCATAATTTTTAGCATGAACGAGTTCTTTGATCGTCCCCTTTCCATCTCCGGTAATATTGGCGGGTTCGCGATGGGTGACACCCACGACTTTCCCAGCGATGACAAGAAAGCGGAACTCTTTCCCAGGGCAATACTCTTCAACGATGACAGAATCTCCATGAACGAATGCATGCTCGATTGCCGCGTGATAGAGAGTTTTTTGTCCTTTTTCAACAAAAGCAATTCCGAGTCCAAAATTCGTAGATTTGGGTTTGACAACGACTTTGGAGTGTTGATAGAGGGGGTAATCCCTCATGGCACCCCCAATCGATGTATAGAATGTTCCTTTAGGAACGCGTAAACCAGCCTCTTCTAAGAGCATTTTTGTCACGTGTTTATTTTCCATAAGATAGGGAACAATGTAGGTGTCTTTAGCTGTTTTTGTAGCTTGTTTGATATATTCAACATGTCCTTTTGCAGTCAGCTTGATGATATTATCTTTCTCATCTAAGACTTCAACAGCGATCTTTCTTTTTAAAGCTTCTCTAATGACGATTTGTGTGGAGATTTCGAGTGTTTCAAAGCCTGGGACCAGGACTTTAGAGGCGGTTTCAAGACGGGTTTTTTCTAAAAGAGACTGGTGCACATCCTTTGTAAATTGGAGGCGTCTAGAGGGAGAGATTTTATATTGTAGGAGGGCTTTTTTATGAAGATGAGAGAGCTCTACCCCCATCTGGAGGAATCCCATTTCCTTAATAGCTTCTAAAATCAGAGCCGAAGGCGTGAGCTTTGGGGAGAGCATTTTATCTTGTTGTCTCTTGAGGATGTTTTCATATCCCAGAAGGGAGGCTAACGGCTTTAAGGCATCTAAAATTTTTGTCCCCCGATCTACGAGAAGATCTCCTTCTATGAGCTTGAGTCCTTTTTTACGTCCGTTTAAAGCCACCAGATCTTGATTACAGGTTAAGCAGATCTGGGCCTGCTTCTCCAGCTTGGGACTGGGTTTAAATAAACAGTAGATCAAAAAGAGATGGAGAAAGCAAATGTGCTCTCGACTCATGCCGATCGGGTGATAGGGGTCGAGATCGATCGCGCGCACTTCCACATATTCAATGCCGTGGTTTTTGATGGCCATGAGAGGGGTTTCCCCTTTCCGTGGAACGGTTTTAGGACGAATTCTGGAGTAATGTTCATTCTCCATTTGCAAGAGGTGATCATTCAATTGTATGGGGATGGGGGAATAGGCCTCTTTAGGAGTGGAAATGGCATATTCCATATCCGCGATGTAGCTTTTAAGATCGTTAAATGAAATGGCATGCTGGTTTTGAATGCGACTGTAATATCCCAAACGGCTCATGCGAATAGAAGTGGCCCAAGGTCCATAGAGAGTGTGCGTTCCGATTTTTTCAAACTCCTCTGGAAGAGATTCCCTATAGGTCGGATCCATAGCAGGAGAAGTCCCAAATAAGTAGGTCAACAGCCACCCTTCTCTGAGAAAATTGCGGATCATGTGGAGATAGTTTTCACTAATAAAATCCTTCAAGGAAAGGGTTGATTGGCATTCTTTGTATAATTTTTCCCAGAAGGAAGTAGAAAGAGAAAAGTTAAAGTGAATACTCGAAATCATCTGAAGGTTCATTCCATAACGGTGTTTGAGTCCTTCCCGATAGATCTCTTTTTTTTGAGCTTCATGAGAGGATCCATAGCGCGCGATTTGAATATCCGTTAGGGGGCAAGGCATGGAAAAGGGCCAAAAGTATTCATTTTTTAAATGAGAAGCGGAAAAGCTCATGATAGCGGTCAAGAAATTTTCTGCTTTAGCAAAAGTATTAAGCGCTGGTGTATTCCATTCCAGCTGGGCTTCTCCAAAGTCTGTGCTGATATGGGGGTGTGTTAGAGGGGAACCTAAGGAGAGAGGATGGGGTTTTTGACTTAAATTTCCTTGAGCGTCAATGCGGAGTGTTTCCCGTTCTATACCGCAGCGGAAAGCTTTGAGAAGGGGGAGGTTTTTCTTCTTCTTAAAAAATTCGTAAAGCATAAGTCAATGGTATCGTTTCAGATTTTTTGATTCTACTAAAAACCACTCTTCTTTATTAGAAAGTTATATGGTTGGCTTGAAAAGGTTATGTTTATTTATTTTTATTTCGATTTTGTTTGCTAGTTGCGCTGCGCTTAAAAAAAGAAAGCATGAACCTGAAGTAATGCAGGATGTTGCTATCAATACTCCCACGAGCTTGGATTTTAGCAAAGGGGATTGGCCTGCTTATAATTGGTGGATGGTGTTCGAAGATGCTCAACTGAGCGAGATGATGGAAGAGGCTATCGAGAACAATCCCGATCTTAAAGCGGCAGTCTCTCGTGTAAGAAAAGCGCAAGCGGAAGCGCGCAAAGTCCGCTCAGCTCTCATTCCCTCCTTCAGTGCAACATTTGAAGATAATTACCAACACTTAAGTAAAGATAGCTTAGACCGATTCCCTCCCTCTGCCATCCCTGCGGTGATCAATCAACTCCAGCTTGCCCTCAATTTTGAATATGAAATCGACCTGTTTGGAAAAAACCGGAATCAATACCGAGCAGCTTTGGGAGAGGCTAAGGCCCAAAGCGCTGAAATGTCCCAATCCCTCTTGATCATCACAGCCCTTCTTGCGGAAACCTATTTTAACTATCAGGCCAATCTCTCCCTTTTAGAGATCCATCGGGACTTAGTATTAGCCTACACAGCAAATGCCGCATTGATCGCAAAAAGGGTTGAGTATGGACTAGATAACCAAATTGCTCTCGAACAAGCAGAGGCCCTAATCCTTACGGCTGAAGAGGATGTTATTAACTTTGAAAAGGAGAGCGCTCTCAATGAAAGTCAACTCAAAATTCTCATGGGACTTGGTCCAGATGATACGCGCACGTTTGAGCCTCCAACAGCCCGTTTTGATCGTCCTTTTCCCCTACCTGAAAATATCCCTGTCGATCTCTTAGCGCGTCGCCCCGATTTGATGGCACAAATCTGGAAAGTGGAAGCCGCTGCCTATTTAATTGGGGCTGCAAAAGCAGCCTTTTTCCCTAACATAAACTTAGCGGCATTTGTCGGGTTAGAGAGTCTCACTTGGAACAAACTTTTTTCCGTCGATAGTTTTGCAGCCTCCCTCGCTCCCGCAATTAACCTTCCGATTTTTACGGGAGGGAAATTAACAGCCCAGCTAGACGAAGCTTGCGCCGATTTCGATGCAGCGGTTTATGATTATAACAACCTCTTACTCCAAGCGACCAAAGAGGTTTCCGATCAATTGAAAATCTTCCATTCAGTGAATCGACAAAAAACATTGCAAACAGATGTTTTAAGCAAAATCATCCAGGCTTCAGATCTTACGTATGCACGCTACGAAAATGGGGTGGATAATTACTTAGAGGTCTTAAGTTCTCAGATCGAAGTTTTAAATGAGGGGCTTAAGGAAATCACCCTTATTAATGAACGGCACCTTGCTGTTCTTCACTTAATTCAATCCCTAGGCGGAGGTTATGATAGCAGAAAACCCCAACAATAATGGTAAGCGGAAAAAGCTCCTGATCTTCACATCGGTGTGTATACTCTTAGTGGGAGTTTTAGTTTTTCTCTATTGGCTCGAGGTTCTCCGCTTTGAGCAGTATACCAATGATGCCTATGTGAATGGAAATTTAGTAGAGCTAACGCCACAAGTTCCCGGAATCGTCGCCGCGATTTATGCCGATAACACCGACTATGTCGAAGAAAACCAAGTCATTATTCAGCTCGATACAACCGACTATGAGCTTTCTCTAGAGAAGAGTACCCATAATCTGGGAGAAACTCTTCGGAAAGTGATTCAACTCTTTTTGCAAGTGGAAGAGGAAGAGGCGAACTTAGAGGGGCAAAAAGCGGAGCTGGTGAAAGCAGAGCAAGACTACCAAAACCGTGTCAACCTTGTTCCGATTGGAGGGGTTTCAAAAGAGGAGTTTGAGCATACCGAAGCTGCCCTAAAAGCCGCACGTGCAACCTATAAAGAGACCTA
>JAKQGT010000149.1 GCA_029556005.1 Chlamydiota bacterium
AGGGTGCTCGATGCAATCCTCTGAAATTGATGCTATCGTTTTAGATGGGTACCGCAACTTTGATTTGCTTTTAAAAATCAAGATTAAGGAAGCACAAGCCCATCAGATGCCGATCCCCATAGCCCAAGCCATGGATATCACTGAGTGCTCTAATGTTTACGGCCTTAAAGTTCTCAATGCAGAGGGAGGAAAAGCCCATCGCATATTGCAAAAAGGGAGAGATGGGACGACGCTAGATTTTTTTAGAGTGCTGCTTCAAGAGTTTCAAGAGAGTATCGGCAGAAGAAATGCTCTGGGAGGTGTTATTCATTCCCAAGGAAAAACCTATGCTTTAGCTCTTTTTCAAACCCAGGATTCTTTTGAATGGGTTCTTTTTGACTCTCATGGTCACCGCGAGTGGAATGGGGGGAATCCTGCAGCCTATATCAAGCATACCGATAGCTTGGAACAAATGGCTCAGTGTCTCAGTACCTTAATCGAGTACAAAAGTTGCAACCTTTTAGATTTGCCTCCAGGGGCAAAAGAGCAAATTGAAGGAGAGGATAATGACTTTATTCTCTATGCAGTAGAACATGAAGATCATGTTCTTTTGGCTGAAAAGGGAGCTCCTCTTGAGATTCATGTGATCGATCCTAATCATCGCCCACTCCCTGAAGAGGTAAACAAAGCGCAGCAGATCGCTTTCATGATTCTTGTGGTTGCTGCTTTGGGAGTAACCTATAAGTATTACCTAAGTCGCCAGATCCCGCACGAAGTGACTAAGATTCCAACAAAACCTATACTCAAACAACTTTAAAAGTTGGTTTTAGGCAACGCGAAAGCTTTCGGAATTCGTCGATTTTAAATGACCTCATATTTCTAATATTAGGTCATTTAAGATCGGCAAATTACGGTGCTTTGGCGCAGCCGAAAATCCAACTTTTGAAGTTGCTTGAGTATATTAAAACAGTGCCTTAATATCGACAATCCCTGCTTCCTCTAGGATAATAAAGATAATCGCAATAGGGGCCAGGTAGCGCATGATAAAAAACCAGGGGCGAAAAAGGTACCCCATCCGGGTTCCTTTTCGGAACTCTTCTCTCGTCAGCTCTTTTTTCATCACATAGCCGATAAAAAGGGTGGTGAGTAGCCCAGCAATGGGCATCATCCAGCTAGCGGTGATATAATTCATCGTGTCGAAAAAATCTTTTCCATAAACTGTTTGCCAATTCGGAAAGAGTGTCTTGGATCCCGCGAGCGCCGAAGGGATCCCTAAAATAAAAATTCCCACAGCAGAAACAACCACGGCTTTAGCGCGGCGCCAATTAAAGAGTTCCATCATATTGGCAACGAGCACTTCAACCATGGAGATAGAAGAGGTGAGGGAAGTGAAGACAAAAAGCATAAAAAAGACGGTAGAGATCACGAGACTTCCTGGAAGCTTAGAGAAGAGGATAGGCATTGTTTTGAAAACAAGGCCGGGACCCCCTTCAGCAGGAAAGTTGAAGGTAAAAACAATAGGGAAAATCATCATTGCAGCCATCAGGGAGACAAGGACGGTCATCAAAGCAACGATTAAGCTGGTCTTGGGGAGGTTTTCGCTGGGTTTGAGGTAGCTTCCATAGGTGATGATAATTCCTAATCCCACACTCATCGTGTAAAAAGCCATGCCGAGAGAGTTGAGAACGGCAGAGGGGGTCAGTTTAGCAAGGTTGGGATAGAAGATAAATTTTACGGCTTGGGGAAAACCTTTTAACGTAAAAGCATAACAAAACATTGCGATGAGGATAAAGAGAAGGGCAGGAGTCAGAATACGGCTCCAGTGTTCGATTCCCTTTCGAATTCCTCCAAAAACAACCCCAACATTGAGAAGGATGAAGATAAAAAGCCAAAAGATATTCATGTCTGGAGAGACATAAACGGTATCAAAAATGCTCCGGATTTGGTCGGGAGTTTTTCCTTGATAAAATTGGTTGAGAGACATGAGGGCATAATTGAGACACCAGCCAGAAACAACGCAATAAAAGGAGAGGATGATAAAACTCGTAATCAGAGTGAGCCATCCTACCATTTTCCAATTGCTAGATTGTTTCGATAACTCCTGAAAGGCAAAGATGGAGCTGCGCTGCGTATTTCTGCCGATAATCAGCTCAGCAATAAAAACGGGAACCCCAATAATCAGTGTAAAGAGAATGTAAAGAAGAACAAAAGCGCCGCCCCCATTTTCTCCAGCCATATAAGGAAAACGCCAAAGGCTTCCAAGCCCAATTGCCGATCCTGCAGCGGCCATAATAAAACCGAGCTTCGATGCCCAATGTTCCCGTTGTGTCTTCATGATGTGCTAGGGTTTTCTAAAACTAGGGATAATTCTATACTCAAGCAACTTCAAAAGTTTAACTTTTGAAGTTGCTTGAGTATATGCTTTTTTTTTATTTGCAGCAACACCTCGCATTTTGCTAAACAAAAAGTAAGTAGTAGAAGGGCCGGAATGCAACTATTTGTTCAAATGCCATCGCAACCACCTCAACAAAAACCACCTGAGAGAATGGAGTGGGTCCTTCCCCCTTGGCTAAAAGAGGTGATCACATGGGTAGATGAACGCCTTAACTATTTAGATCTGATTACTTTTGCTCTTGGCGCCCTTCTCATTTTTTTCATTCTCTATTTTCTCCTTAAACGGAAGAAAAAGGTCCATGCTCAAGCGATTTCTGAGATCAGTCACAAGTATGAAGGAGAAATTAAGAAAATCAGAGAGAGTCACTTAGAGGAAATTCATAAAGCAGAGGTGAGCATCAAAGCCTTTAAGAAAGAGTTGGAGCAGGTGGAAGCTGAGTATGCACGAGGATTAGAAAAACAGGAAAAAGAATATCAAGAGAATATGCAATTTGCTGAGAAGCAGCATACCAGACGGATCCATGAGCTCGAGAGAGGGCATGTCAAAGCGCACAGCACTGCGGATATGAGTATTTTTGAGCTCAAGCAAGAGATTAACCGACTGAGAACGAAACAACTGGATGAAGTTGAAGTGTTTCAGGGAGAAATTGCAAAACTCAAAGAAGAGATTTCATCATTGCATGACAATCATACGAAACAAATCGAGCAATCGGAACTGGAAATTAGCGATCTGAGGAAACAACTCCGCGCTCTAATGTACAAAGTGTGAGGGCTATATCAAAGTGAATTTAGAGTTAAGTATCCTCGCCGTAATAGCCTTTTGCACGATTGGAATCCTTCTTTCTGGGATGATTCTCTATACGAAAAAGCGCTTAGTCAGCACAGCTCCTTGTGTAATCGAGATCAATGAAGATCCTGCCTTAACAAAATCTGTAGAAGGGGGAAAAACGCTCCTCAGCGCTTTGATGGAACAGGGGATAGCAATCCCTTCCCCTTGCGGGGGGAAGGCGACATGTAAACAGTGCAAAGTGCAAGTTATCAAAGGAGGGGGGGATATTTTAGAGACCGATAAAGCGACCTTCTCTCCCAAACAGTTGAAGGAGGGGTGGCGCCTTTCCTGTCAGTGCAAAGTGAAACATGATCTCGCCGTGAAATTGCCAGAAACCTTACTCACTCTACGCCAGTTTACGGGGAAAGTGGTTTCGAATAACAATGTGGCAACCTTTATTAAAGAGCTCATTGTGCACATTCCCGAAGAGGAAGAGCTCCACTACATTCCGGGGGATTACTTGCAGTTTCATGTGCCGAGTTATCGCACCCATACAGAGGATTGGAAAAAAACAATGGACCCCAAATATTTCTCAGACTGGGAAGCGTTTGGACTATTTGGCCATACCATTGAATTTCAAGAGGGAAGTGAAGAGGTGATCCGAGCCTATTCTATGGCCTCTTATCCAGCTGAAGGACATGTGGTGAAATTTAATATTAGGATTGCGACTCCTCCCTTTATTAAAGGGGAGATTTCTCAAGAGATTCCCTGGGGAATTTGCTCCTCTTATACGTTTGGATTAAAAGAGGGAGATGCCGTCAAGCTTTCTGGCCCCTATGGAGAATCGCATATGATCGATAATGAGAAAGAGCTTGTTTTCTTGATTGGTGGGGCTGGATCCTCTTTTGGGCGGAGCCATATCTTAGATCTCTTTAAGACGAAAAGGACAGCGCGCAAAGTGACATTATGGTATGGAGCCCGTTCTCTTAAGGAAAACATCTACCAGAAAGACTATGAGGATCTTGAAAAAGAATTCAAAAACTTCTATTATAAACTGGTCCTATCGGAACCTACTGAAGACGATGTCCATCAGGGGTGGCCGAAAGAGGACCCCGTAAAAACGAATTTTCTCTTTAAGGCCTTTGAAGCAGGACAACTCAACCAGATGGAAGAGCCTGAAAACGCTCTCTACTATGTTTGTGGACCTCCTCTTCATAACCAAAGCGTCATGAAGTTATTGGATGACTATGGTGTTCCGAGAGAAAATATAATATTGGATGACTTTGGATCATGAAAATTTTAGTAGCACAGTGCAACCCTATTGTCGGTGACATAGGTGGCAATACAGCAAAGATTTTAGAGAGTATGGACCATGCTCGCAAAAAAGGAGCCGATCTCGTGATGTTCGGAGAGCTTACCTTGTGCGGGTACCCCCCAGAAGACCTTGTCTTTCACCGCTCGTTTATCGATTCTATGGAGTTGCACTTAGAGCGGATTGTCAAAGCCTCAAAAGGGCTCACTGTCATCGTGGGACTCATCCGACGCAACCTGGAGGGGGGAGAAAAGTGTCTTTTTAATAGTGCTGCTGTGATTCACGATGGGCATCTATTAGGCTTCCAGGATAAATGGCTTCTTCCCACTTACGATGTCTTTGATGAGCGTCGGTATTTCGAGCCGGGAGAGAAGACCCGTATTTGGAACATTAAGGGGAAAAAGATCGGGCTCATTATTTGTGAAGATATCTGGCAGCATGCGGGGTATGTAGATTATACCCGCTACAAACGGGATCCTGTCCTTGCCTTAAAGGAATACAACCCCGATATTCTCCTCAACATTTCCGCTTCCCCTTATCAATTCCAAAAACCCGATGTCCGAGTCAATGTCTGTTCGAAAGCGGCAAAGACCCTCAAGTGTCCTGTTGTGATGTGTTGTCAAGTCGGAGCCAATGGACAAATCGTTTTTGATGGTTACAGCGTCTATGTCAATGAAAAGGGAGAGCTCTGTCAACTCGCAAAAGGGTTTGCTGAAGATGAAATGCTTGTGGACTTAGAGGCTCAAGTCTGTCCCGTTCCTTTTGAATATGATACCCAAACAAACCTTTTGCAAGCGTTGCAGTTAGGGGTGAAAGACTATTTCGCCAAATGCGGGTTTAAAAAAGCTCTGATTGGCCTTTCGGGAGGGATTGACTCCGCCCTCGTTGCGTATATTGCAGCTAAAGCCCTGGGACCAGAGAACGTGATGGGGGTTAGCATGCCCTCTTTGTATACCTTGAATCAAAGTAAAAAAGATGCCCAAGAACTTGCGATCCGGTTAGGGATCGAGTTTAAAGAGATCCCTATTAAAGAACCCTTTGATGCGTTTTTACATCTTTTAGAGCCCCACTTTGAAGGAAAAGAGGTAGATATCACAGAGGAAAATC
>JAKQGT010000196.1 GCA_029556005.1 Chlamydiota bacterium
TCAGCAAAATCTCATCTTGGTTACCCAAGTATATTCACGCTGTAACTGATCGTGGATTTGTCCTGAAGTTGATGATGTTAATCGCCGCGTTCTCTATGACTTTTTTGAGGTAGCAACTTATTTCATTCAAATGAAAAGAAAAGATCTGAAAGAAAATCTCTAAAAATCCCAACAAATTGATTATCGGGATGGTTCTATGAAGAAATAAAAAAGAGTGAGTGTGAGGGGGCTTAGATAGTGCGGCGTTTGCTTGGAGGCATTAAGTAGGAGAGGAGGATTGAGGGAAGTGTTGTGACAAAGGCGGCTCTACCGCTTATTGAATACCCCAATCGAGCGGAGATTTTCGGTGTGAGGATCGTTGCAGAAACGGCTCCTATAAAGGATGCAATCATGCGAATTCTATCTTGTTGTGTTTTTTGATACCCTCTGGGGAGATAATGATGAGAGGGGAGTTCACTAAAGAGGGCCTGTTGGATGCGAATTGCAGGAAATTCAGAAGCGGTGTAAACGCAAGCACTGATGACGCACGGGAGTGTAGCTTGTGGATACCAATTGACAAAACGACTACCCCAGGATCCAAAAACATTAATGGCTGCTGCGATCGAGGTTTTGGCAGCTAGTGCGCCTGCAACTTGTACGTATGACATGCGATCTCCTGAAAATTAACAAATATAGGTTTAACAACGAAAATTGCAAATATCATAGTTTTATTTATCAATAATGTAAACTAAAAAAATTTGTTTATTTTTTTCTTACTTCTAGAAGGGAACCTGTTGTCCCCGATTGCTTCAGAAGGGTAAGAATTTCTTGAGCCACCTCCTCAGGAGAGAGGAGGGTAGAAGTCTCCTCTTGAGGGAAGCTTTTTTTCCTCATAGGAGTGGCTGTTCGCTGCGGGATAACAGCATTGATGTGGAGCTCAGGGTGTTCTTCTGCAAGACCTTGGGTGAAGTTCACAATGGCAGCTTTTGCTGAGGAGTAAAGGGTGTAGGATTTACGTCCGCGGGTGAAGGAAGAGGAAGAGAGGTTAACGATATGCCCCCCCGGTTTGAGTTTGGCTAGGCGGCAACTATAGATAAGGGAGTGAAGGTTAGTGGATAGGTAGTGATCGATCTCTTTTTGCGAGAGGTTTTGAAAGGGCTTGAGCGACAAAAATCCCACACAGTTGATGAGACCATCTAGCTCCCCATGTTTTTTGCGGATAGAAGCAAAAAGAGCCTCTGTTTGAGGATAATTTGTGAGATCTGCCGGATACGAGGAGGAGGATTTTGATATGATCAGGGGATGTGCCCCTTCTTTTTCTAGTAATTTGGCGAGGGCGGAGCCGATCCCTCCGGTTCCCCCCGTAATGGCAAAGGTTTTCCCTTTGAGTGAAAGGGAAGGATGGGTAGGAGGGATTTTTTTTAGGCGCATCAGTTGTTCTGCTAAAAACAGATCGAGTTCATCGGTAATTTTAATATTATGTTCTGATCCAGAGACAATATGGACAGGGTGCCTTAAGTCTAATACAAGCTTACAATCATCTGATGTATTTTTCGAAATGGCTTTTTCGTGTGCCTCTAATAGAAGGGGGTAAGAAAAGCTTTGGGGGGTTTGTCCCCGAAGGTATTTGGAACGCTGGGGAATCGAGGTGATTTGATCAAAGGTTTCTACATGAACAATGGTATCGGCAGAAGGAATGCAGGTATCGATCGCATCATGCTTTTGCACAGCATCGAGATTGTCTTGAATAATTTTTTTCGAAACAAAGGGGCGGACAGCATCATGAATCACAACATAGGAGGTCTCTTTTCCACACGCAATGAGTCCGCGGTAGGAGGAATCTTGTCGCGAATGCCCTCCCTCAACGATCCGTACACGGGGGTTTGAAAGATCAGCGGCGACGCTCTCCATCCAGCTTTTATGACAAACAAGAAGGATTTCTGAGAACTCGGGAAAATCGAGAAAGGTCTCTAAGGTGTGGAGGTAAATTTTCTTTCCAGAGAGATTGAGAAATTGTTTGGGGGTTTCACCTCCAAAACGCTGTCCCTCTCCTCCCATTAAAAGAATTGCTTTGATTGTCATAATTTCATGTTTAGGGGCTTTAATGCTTTTTGCAAATATTGCGCCCGTTTATGTGGTAATTCATCATTCGAGATTTCGCTATTGCTAAGCAAAGCTAAATGGGCTCGGCGTACCCCGAATAGAATCACATTAATTTCTTTATCGGTTAATCCTGAGATCCATTCTAAATCGATGCCGAGTTTAATGAAACTTAAAGCTGCAAGGGCCTCTTTGGTTTCAATTTGATAGGAGTGTCTAAGGAGTCCGATGGCACGACTCACCTTGTCAACGATCAGAGCATCGGGCTTTTCTTTTAAGGCAGTTCTGAGCATTTTTTCCAGGTTCATCAATTTGGTGGCAGATTTATGAACGCCTTCCAAAATATGCTCTTCAGTGAGGCCGATTGTAAAGCGGTTTTGAATGATCACAATATCTCCAATAAAATCGCTCTGTCCCGATAGTCCACTGACCTGTACTTCATCGTCTAACTCTTTCAAGAGAACTTCATCTATTTGATCGAGGTGAATCAGGCAAGGAAGATGGAGAAAGGCTTGTACGGTTAAAGCTGTTCCTGAATTGGCCAGTTCAGACGTGAGATAGCCAAACTTAGGAGAGTAAGCAAAGGTATGGCTTTTAGCGAGCTCTATTTCAATTTCGGAGAGTTTTTTCCACGCGAGCTTCCAATCAGCTTGAGTGTCGATGGAGTGGAGCACTAGATGGTCTTCTCCATTGATCATTGCGAGAAAGTTTCCCGTCTGATCTACAATCACTCCCGATTTACAATCGGGATTATTGCTTTCGCAGGTCGCTAAAAAGTGTTCTAGCAAGTACTGTTTTTCCCAGGTTTTGAGCTCACTCATTTCATAGTAAATGGGAATCTCAAGCTGAGGGACATGCATTAATGTTTGTTTGAGAGCAGTGAGAGTGACCTCAGATTCAGTCGCATTCATTTTCATGGGAAAGGGTTCTGAAGAAAGATTTCTTTGGAGAAAAAAGCTTGAGGCGATCCAGATGGGAGTATCGCTTTTTTCCCAAAAACTTTTTTCTTTTAAATCTATAAAAGGATTAGGCTCGTTCATCGGATTTTTCCATGAGTGCGTTGATTTGATCTCTGAGCCATGCGGCTTCTTCGTAATTTTCCCCCTTTAACGCTTCACCAAGAGCTGCGTTAAGATCACGCATCCGATTTGAGTGGAGGGCTTTTTCATCGATATGAGGCGATTTTCCCATATGTAAAATGGGCGTTTGGGAAACGGGACTGGGTTTAAGGCGGGGGGAAATCTGAGCTGTTTCTGTCAGTTGATCGATTAAGACATCTTGAAAAACCTCATAACATTCTTTACAGCCAAGGGGTTCTCCCATGAGGACCGCATCGAGGGAAGTATGACACCGATTGCAGCAGAGCTCCTCTTCCTTTTTCAAGGTTTTTGTATTGTCGGTTTTTCCTTGCAGCTTGGATTGCAAAACGGGACAGTCACGGCACATGTGCCAGGTTGTCACTGCGGTTCCAACCATCTCGCTATAGATAATATCTGCTTTTTTCTTGCATTGACTGCATTCGATAGGTCTTTCTTCCATGAGCCTATCCTAGCGGTTCACTCCATTTTTTTGTCAAAAGTTCTTTTCTAATCTATTCCTATATGGTATGAGGAAATTATTTAACGCGAATTCGGATTAGATCTCTATGAGAAGGTTTAGATTTTTGAAGAGACTTTCAGAAAAATCTGCGAAGGAGATAGCCAAAGTGCTATCTTCGAGCAGTTTTTCCTGGAAAGATCACAAAAAGATAGACGTTCTCATAGAGATCTAATCCGAATTCGCGTTATTTAATGTGAGGTTTGGATGAAAAGTTTTTTTTGTATGTTAGCAACAGGTTTAGCCTTTTGCAGTTTATCTTATGCTCAGTATGGTTCTTCTCAAGACTACTCAAACTATGGGCAATCTAATGGTTCTCAAAACCAGTATCCCCAATATGGACAGGGGCAGCAACAGCAGCAGCAACCTCAGGTTCAGGGATCGGGATCGGATTGTGATCATTTGTCGCAGCAAGAGCAGCAATTTGCTTCGCAACTCAGTGTGATGCACCGCACCATGTTTTGTCGCCATTTTTCGGTTTCACAACGCATTGAAGCCATGACCCTTGCCTCTTCTCAAGTCCAAGGACTTCAAGGGCAGCAGAGTTCCATTTCCCCTGATGAAGCAGTCGAAATCGTGATGAAAAATACGCGGACAAATGGAGCCCAGGATCAGCAGCAACAGTCTCCACAAGATGGGAGTCAGTATAGCTATCCCTCAGGGTCCTCTTCAAGCAACCCCTATAGCAATTATTAAGAAAGCGCAGGGTAAGTAAAGCAGAAGAAATGGATCACGTTGAATAGGTAGTGGCAGAAGATGCTACTTTCAATGGAACGTGTCATTTGGTAAACACTTCCATAAATTAGACTGGCAATAAACGTCAGGGAAAGGAATGTGAAGTCGTGTACAAAAGCAAAGTGGAGGAGTGCAAAGAGTAGGGAAACGACAATCACGCTGATCGGTCCTCCCCATTTTGCATGGATATACTCAGAAATCTCTCTCTGGAGAAATCCTCGAAAGAAAGCCTCTTCAGGAATCGTTACAAAAAAGAGATTAGTCACGAGCCAAATAGCCGAAATATGGGGTAGTTTTAAGTCGATATCAACGAGATGAAGATAGAGGGCTAGAAGCATCAAAAGCATCACCCCTAAAGCGGTGAGGGCGAGCGTTTTTAGAGCCACCCCTCGCCAATGCATCCGAGAGTGGATCAGAGGAATCGTCAGAGCTAAGGGGAAAAAGCCGATAAAGGGTTTATCGTAATTGAGATAAAGAGAATAGGGGTAGGCGTTTTGACTGATTTGCAAATCGGAAGCGAGTTTCCAGTTATGAAATCCCGGAAAAAAATGTCCCATCAGGGCAATAGAGACGAAAAAGGCCACGAAAATGGCAAGTAACCGCGAAATGCCTTTTGTTTCTGCGGATAAGAAAAGATGGGCCCCACATAAAATTCCCAAGGCAACAAAGATTTTAAAGTCGATGAGCTTTCCTAAAAAAGCAAAGATAAAAGAGACGGCTAGAAACGATCCCCAAAGCCACGGTTTTCTGTGAATCCATAAGCTGATAAAGGCAAGGATGAGGGCTACAAATGCTAGAGAAGCAATGGGGTGATGAATCAAGGTAAAGTAGCTAAACTTCATAACTTCTGAGAGATGACTTTTTCGCTCAAGTATTCGTAGATGCCGCTAGATCCCCCTTCACGGCCAAAACCTGAGGCTTTGACCCCTCCAAAAGGGAGCTGTGCACAACTCGGAGCACCATCATTGAGGCCAACGATACCAAACTCCAGTTTAGAAGTCACATGTTCTGCACGCTTTAATCCTTCTGTAAAGACATAAGCAGCGAGGCCATAGGGTGTTTGATTCGCAAGGTGGATCACTTGATTTTCCTCTTCAAATTCCATAATGGCAACAACAGGCCCAAATGTTTCTTCATTAAAAATGAGCATGTCATGAGTGGCTCCCGTTAAGATTTCAGGTTCATGGGGCTTTTTCGCTCCCAGGTGGGCTTTAGCTCCTTTTTTTAGGGCATCTTCAATATGGGCACGTACTTTTGCTTGAGAATCTGAATGAAGTGTATGGGTAAAATCGGTTTCTTTTTCTCGAGGATCTCCCACTTTCATGCTGCGTACTTTGTGAATAAATTTTTCAAGAAAGGGGGAGAGGATTTTTTTGTGAACATAGAAACGGTTGGCACAAATGCATGTTTGTCCCCCGTTACGAAACTTGGCAATCAAAGCCCCTTCGACCGCTTTTTCTAAATCGGCATCATCAAAAATAATGAAGGGGGCATGTCCCCCCAGTTCCATCGTGACTTTTTTAAGCGTCTGGGCACTGACTCCATAGAGGTATTTCCCGACATCGCAACTTCCCGTAAAGGAAAGTTTTCGGATATGAGGAGCTGCGAGGAGGGCATCCCCAATTTTTTTACCATCCTTTACGAGGACATGAATCGATTCTTTCGGAATGCTTTTTTTATGACAAAGGGCTCCTAAAATGAGACCCGATAAAGGGGTGATGGAGCTTGGTTTACAAATAACAGGGCATCCTGCTGCTAAAGCGGGAGCCACTTTGCGAGCCGCCATGGCGATGGGAAAATTCCAAGGGGTGATGATGGCAGCAGCTCCTAAGGGCTCATACATGACATAGAGTCTTTTATCGCGAAAATGGGAGGGAATTTCCTTGCCGTAAACCCGCTTGACTTCTTCTGCAAACCAACTGAAGTAGCTCGCTGCATAGTGAACTTCTGCTTGAGCTTCTTTAAGAGTTTTTCCCATCTCCATTGTCATGAGCTCTGAGAGCTTGTCTATGTGATGAAAAAGGAGGACAGAAATCTTATGTAAAATCGCTGCCCGTTCATAAGCGGTCATTTCTTTTAGGGGATTCTTTTTAACCGCTTCAATCGCTTCAGCAATATCTCCGTCCGTTGCTAAATAAAGCGTTTGCCATTCTTTTTGAGTAACAGGGGAAACAAGCGCTCTTTTTTCCCCACCTGTTTTCCACGTGCCATTAACAAAGGAGCCAAAAGTTTCTTGATTAGAGTCGCGATTTTCCATAATATCCATTCATAAACTATGTTAAGAAAAAAAGAAAATGATTTAGAGTGGCTCGAGTTTGAGCTTTTGCAAAAATTTCCCGAAGTGAAACACGGAGTATTTTTGCATGTAGATTTGGGGGAGCGCGGAAAGGTTGAAGATCAAAAACGGATCGCTGACCATTTTGGTGTTCGAACAGTGAAGCTCAAACAAGTGCACAAAGATGCCCTTTTTGAGGTGAAAAAAACCCAGAAAAAACTCTCTTATCGGCCAGGATTTGATGGAATGGTCACAAAAGAAAAAAATGTAGGCCTTCTGATTCGTCATGCCGATTGTCAAGCGACCTTATTTTATGATCCCCTTCACAAAGCCCTTGCAAATGTTCACTGTGGTTGGCGAGGAAGTACGCTTAACATTTACGAAAAAACCATAAAAAAAATGGAGAAGCTTTATGGAACCCATCCAAAAGATCTCCATGTATGTATTGGCCCGAGCTTAGGCCCCGAGTCTGCAGAATTCATTCACTATAAAAAAGAACTCCCTCCTCACTTTTGGGCTTTTCAAGTACGTCCTACCTATTTTGATTTTTGGGCCATTAGTGAAAAGCAGCTAAAGGATCTAGGGGTTCCTTCAACTCAGATAGAAATTGCCCGTATCTGTACCAAACAAAATACGGAAGATTACTTTTCCTATCGGCGCAATAAAAACACCCCTCATCATGGCACCCTTGCATTCCTGATTTAGATCACCTATGGAGGGGCTTATCCAACCAACTTCAAAAGTTGCCCATTGTCAAATTTAAAACCAGCTCCTATAATTTGGTCTCTATGGAGATTAAAGAACTAAGTTTAAAAGGGGCTAAACTGATTAAGCCTCTGGTTCATTGGGATTCACGGGGCTTTTTTTTAGAGAGCTTTCAAGAAGAGCGTTACCAAGATCTAAAGAGTAGATTTGTTCAGGATAATCATTCCTTTTCCAAAAAAGGGGTGATCCGGGGGATGCACTTTCAGGCGGATCCGGGACAAGCCAAGCTCGTTCGTGTCGCTATAGGAAAAATTTATGATGTGATTGTCGATATCCGTCCGGATTCACCGACCTTTGGAAAATGGCAAGGGATCACTCTAGATGATCAGGAACATCAACAATTATTTATACCCGTGGGATTTGCTCACGGGTTTTGTGTTTTAAGTGATGAGGCGCATGTGCTTTATAAAACTAGTACCCTATTTTGTGCAGAAACGGAAAGGGGATTTCGCTTTGATGATCCAGAAGTGGGAATAGAGTGGCCCCTCAAGGATCCGATTGTTTCGGAGCGGGATCAAAATACTCCCTATTTTTACGAACTGAGGTGGTCATGAGACTGTGGATTATTGGAAAACGTGGATTGCTTTCCCAAGCCTTTCAACGTAAATGTCAAGAAAAAGGGATCGATTATCTAGCAACTTCCCGGAAAGAGGTAGATCTGCAAGATGTAAAGAGCGTAAAAGCACAATTTGAAACCCTTATGTTTACCCATATCATAAACTGTAGTGGGTATACAGCTGTTGATCGTGCGGAAGAGGAGAGTGAGGCAGCTCATGCCCTCAACGGTGAGGCTGTAGAACTTTTAGCACGCTTAGCGAAGCAGCATGGGAAAAAAATGATTCATTTTTCGACGGACTATGTTTTTGATGGAAAGGCAGAGGAGTATCCCGAAGGAGCAGAGACAGCTCCCCTTTCTGTCTATGGAAAATCCAAGGAGAGAGGAGAGAAAAAGCTTTTCGAGCAGTATCCCGAGGCCTGCTTAGTGCGTACTTCGTGGCTTTTTGGGAGAGACGGAAGAGATTTTGTGAAGAAGATGGTCGAGATGATGCAAAGTCAGGAAGACATTCGTGTGGTAAGTGATCAGAAGGGACGTCCCACCTATGCCGATGATTTAGCTGAAGCGGTCCTCTCGATATTAGATCAGTCGGGGATTTTTCACTTTGCGAACTCCGGACCTGTTTCTTGGCATGAATGGGCTCTAGCAATTCGTGAAAAATTGCGAGCGAAAAATGTTCCCTTACGCTGTCAAAAGATCCATGCGGTTTCGACAGAGGCGCATGGAGCTAGAGCGCCTCGCCCTAAATCCTCAGTATTAGCTACCGAAAAGTTTGATACCCCCCATTGGGAAGCCGGGTTAGAAGAGGTTTTATCAAGTGTTATCTCATCCCTTAAATAGCCACATCTTAGTGACGGGAGGGGCGGGTTTTATGGGGTCCTCCTTTATTCGCTATCTATTGGAAAAGGATGGCTTTACAGGGCGTATTACGAATCTAGATCTTTTGACCTATGCAGGGAATTTAGACAATGTTGCCTCAGTGGAAAAAGACGGGCGGTATCAATTTATTCAGGGGGATATTCGCAAGGCAGATCTTTTAGAATCCTTAGAGGATCCCCCCGATATCATTGTCCATTTTGCAGCTGAGACCCATGTTGATCGGAGCATCAAAAGTCCCCAGGTCTTTTTAGAAACGAACGTTTTGGGAACTTATCACCTTTTGGAGTATGTGAGAAAGCATCCTGCAACACACTTTCATCATATTTCTACAGATGAGGTGTATGGGGCATTAGGCCTAGAAGGGGTGTTCTCAGAAAGCTCTCCCTATCGTCCCAACTCTCCCTATTCAGCCTCAAAAGCGAGCTCCGATCATCTCGTGCGTTCTTATGCAGAGACCTATGGTATCTCCACAACCCTTTCCCACGCCAGTAATAACTATGGTCCTTGCCAGTATGCGGAAAAATTTATTCCCCTCATGATTGAGCACGCTATGCAAAGAAAACCCTTACCCGTTTATGGAAGGGGGGAAAATAGGCGCGAGTGGCTCTTTGTCGCAGATCATTCCGCAGCGATCTATGCGATTTTATCTCACGGAAAAAAGGGAGAAGTCTATAATGTGGGAGGAGGAACCGAGCTGCGTAATATCGATCTTTTGCATAAAATTTTAGAACTGATGGGAGATGCGTCATTAAAAAGCTTGATTACCTATGTTGAAGATCGCCCCGGCCATGATTTTCGGTATGCGATGCAAGGGGATAAGATAAGAGCTTTGGGGTGGCAGCCTCAATGGTCCTTAGAAGAGGGTCTCAAAGAAACCATAAGGTGGATGCATGAAAAAAGTATGTGTTATTCCAGCAAGGCTAGCCTCTAGCCGTTTTCCTCGTAAAGTTCTTAGCATGTTAGGAGAAAAACCCATGCTTCAATGGGTTTGGGAAGCGGCAACAAGTTCAGAGATCTTTGATGCAGTGACGTTTGCGATCGATGATTATGAAACAGCACGCCTTATCGATAGTTTTGAGGGGAATCACATCATGACTTCTCCAGAGTGTCTCAGTGGGACCGATCGCTTAGTTGAATTACATACTTCAGGAAAATTCCAAGGAGATATTTGGGTTAACTGGCAAGGAGATGAACCCTTTATTCGACGCGAAATGATTGAAGATCTTTTGCAAACTGCACATGAAAAAAAATTTGATATTTACTCTCTCAAAAAAAAGATTAACAACGAAGAGTGCGTTGAAGACCCCAATACAGTAAAAGTAGTGACCAATCCTGAAGGGCGCGCCCTCTATTTTTCCCGCTCTCCCATCCCTTACTACCGTGATGTCATCGACTTCGAAGAAACTCCCTACTACAAACATATCGGGATCTATGCTTATTCAGAAGAAGCACTCTCAAAAATCGCTACCTTTTCCCCGACACCTCTAGAACTAGCAGAACAGCTTGAACAACTCCGTTTTCTAGAAAATGGACTCTCCCTTCAAGTTCACAACACAGAGCATGAAACTTTAGGGATTGACACCCCAGAAAACCTAGCTCAGGCAATCGACAGGATCTCTAGCCAAATCGTTTGAAAAAAGTCTTCCAAATTTTAATTCAGTAGCAGGGATTAAATTTTTAATTTGTTTCCAAAAATCTGACTGTTGACAAAGCAATCCAAAACCGTTAGCCTTTCTGGCAAATGTCTACAGAAGAGCTGATTGCCTCTCGAGAGGAATATAAATATGGTTTTCGGACCGAGATTGAGTCTGAGACCTTTCCTAAAGGCCTTA
>JAKQGT010000204.1 GCA_029556005.1 Chlamydiota bacterium
GGAATGCCAATCACCACAACGCAGAGAAAATAGGTGAGAAGAAAAAGGCCTCCCCCATTTTGCCCCACCGTGTAAGGAAATTTCCATAGAACCCCCAAACCAATGGCAGAACCTACTGCAGCTAGAACAAAACCAAGTCTTGATCCCCAATGTTCCCGTACTTGATTCATCCCGCTCTCCTTATTAAATGATCAAAATCATAAAGCCCACTTTTTTGCACGATAATAATAAAAATCGTGAGTGGAACGACCCAACGCATGAAAAAGCGCCAGGGGCGATATAAAAACTTAAACTTCGCTCCAAACACAAACTCATCATGAGTGACTTGCTTATCCATGACCCATCCCACAAAAAAGGCACTTAAAAGGCCTCCCACGGGGATGACCCAAATCGAGACCAAACTGTCAATGGTTTTCAAAAAATCCATCCCATAAACCGCTGCCCAATCGGGAAAGATCTTATTCGCTTTGGCATAGGCGCTAGGGATCCCAAAGATAAAGGTTGCAGACCCCACTAGAAGGGCTGCTTTTGTCCGTGTAAGCTGATAGAGTTCCATTAAATTGGTCGCCACAACCTCAATCAGAGGAATAGCTGAAGTGAGGGCTGTAAACACAAAAAGGGTAAAAAACATCGTTGAAAGGACAAGTGCCCCGGGAAGTTGCGCAAAAAGATAGGGAAGCGTTTGGAAAATGAGTCCCGGACCCGATTCCGGAGGAAGGTTAAAAGTAAACACGACAGGAAAGATCGTTAGAGCAGCTAAAATGGCAACCACAATCACCGAAAAAGCTACAATGCCACTCATTTGTAAGATGCTTTCTGAACGCTTCATATAACTTCCATAACTGATCATGATCCCCTGACCAATACTAAGTGTCCAAAAAGCGAGTCCTAGAGCTTCGATCAAACTCGAGAGTTTAAAATCGGCAGGGTTGGGATGAAAAATAAACTGCACCGCTTTCCCAAAGCCATCTAACGTTAACGTATACAAAAATAGGAGGACCAATAAGGCTAGGAGGACTTTGGTCATAATTCTTGCCCACTTCTCAATCCCCTTACGCACTCCCGATACGACAATGGCTGTCGTAATCAAGGTGAAGAGAAAGTGCCACAGTAAAGAAATTTCTCCTGACGTGCTGAGAACCTCATAAGCTTGCTGCACTTCAGCCTGGGAGAGGTTCTTATAAAACCCATTGAGCGACATCAAAATATAGCTCATCCCCCATCCCGCAATCACGCTATAAAAGGACATGATAAGAAAAGAGGCTAAGACGCCAAACCAACCGGTGACTTTCCACCCTGAAGCTTTTCTGTCATGATGCTCGTAAGCCCCAACAGCCGCTCTTTGTGCACTCCGTCCTAAAATAATTTCCGCAATAAAGATAGGAATTCCCACGATAATCACGCAGATGAAGTAAGAGAGGAGAAAAAGCCCCCCTCCATTTTCACCGACGGTATAGGGAAACTTCCATAAAATCCCGAGCCCAATCGCCGATCCGATGGCAGCCATCAAAAAGCCGATGCGCCCTGTCCAATGTTCCCTAACTTGACTCATTTAATTTGACCTCTGTTTATGTTGAAAAAGAAAGATGTACGTAAAAAAAATCATGACGAATAGGGGGAAGCCCCCGTACGTCTGCCGGTGGAAAGAGTGGATGAGGTCAATAAAGAAGAGTGTAATAAATCCATTACTTCACAAATTTAGTGAAAGATTAACGAAAAAATACTCCAATGGGGGTTTAGAAGTCAAGCCTAGGGATACATTAAACCTGATACTATAGACCAATGTTGCGGTGGTATGCCCCTTTGATCTTTTTGGATTGCATCATGCGGGCATGTTTGATGATTTGCATCCCCTTCTCGATATGATCGGGCATATACTTGCGAAAAATTTCTTCAGAACTTTTTTTCGTCTTGACTTGGTCACGATTGAGGGGAAGATCGGAAATGAGAAGGAGGGATCCTAGGGTAAATTTTCGCTTATAACTCGCCATAAAAAGGGTCGCACACTCCAGCTCGATCGCTTGTGCCCGGGTCGATTTCAAATGCTCGATAAACTCCTCATTATACTCCCAGAAACGTAAATTCGTTGTATAGGTGATCCCGATATGATAGGTCGCGTGCGTTTGCTCTAAAACCTCTGTGACGGCTTTTTGCATCAGAAAGTTCGCAAGGGAGGGAACTTCCGCGGGAAAATAAAAATCTGAGGTCCCTTCAGCTCTGACACTCGCTACGGGAACTAAGTACTCCCCCAGTTTATAACGTCTTCTCAGCCCGCCACACATCCCCAACAAAAGAGCCGCTTTGATATCCAAAAAAGAACAAAGATCAACAACCAGGGCTGCTGCAGGAGAACCGATCTTGAAATCGAGGATAGAAATATCTTCTTCAACCGCATGGGCCACTTTAAACATCGAGCCTTCAACCACCTCAACTCCCATTTTTTCCGCAAAGTGATCGACATAGCGGGGAAAGTTTGTGAGCAGTAAGTTTGAGCAAAAGGCTTCTGCCGAAGACCCCGAGTACCGCTCCAAAGTCTCCCTTGCAAATTGCTCTTCTTGTATCTCTCCATTACCCATAAAACTCCCCCCAAAGAGAAGGCAAAAAAACCGTTTTCGTAAAGATCCCTTTCATAATCTTCATACATACCAAAAAAATTTTTTTACTCAAAAGTTCAATTTTTTCTTTACAAACTTTTCACCATTTCACTAATCTTTCTTGCAAAAACTTAACAAAGGGGTATGAATATGGCTTCACAAGTAGTAGGGCAACCAAATTTTGAAATTGTAAAGGACTATGCAGAAATTGCAAAAGTCACCACATGGAAATCTTATGCTGTCCAAGGAGTCAGCGCTCTTATCGCTCTCAGCTTAATCAACGATATTTACAAGAGACGAGTGGCTCAAGGCATGGTCCACATGGGAGCTTTAGGGGTTAACTGGATCCTTTACAACGCAATCTGGGTTAAAGACCTCGATGAACTCGTCCCTGTCCTAGGTGCAACAGCCCAGCGCTATAGCGAGGAAATCGAAGTCCTCACCGAAGAAGTTGATAGACTGAGAAAAGAGAATGATGCTTACGGAAGCCATAATGCAAAACATGAAGGGTTGTTAAAACAAAAAGAAGAACAATTAGGAACTCTTAAAGGACAAACCGCATTAATAGAGCGGCTATTAGCAACATACGCAAACAATCCCAAGCT
>JAKQGT010000208.1 GCA_029556005.1 Chlamydiota bacterium
TATTTGTATTTAAGGCCGATGTTGGCATTGAGATTAGGGATCACTTGAAAATCGGGAGATTTATCCCAACGCCCTCCGTTAGAAGTGGGTGTAACAGCTCCGGTTCCACTCCAAAACGCGCTGTAATTACCTTGGGACCAAATTTTTCCAAATAAGGTCGCGATTTGAAGGGTAAAATCGAGACTCACATCTTGATTCCCTGTGGCTTTGGTAAAGTGAAACCCAAAATGCCACTGCAACTTTGGCCCCAAACCCCAAGCACGCATCGTGCGCTGCGCTTTTAAATCTAAAGCAAAGGTGGAGGTCACTGTCCCAGTGTTATTAAAATTTATAAGCTCCCCTGCATCATGCATGGTAAAATAGTAATGGAGTTCTTGATAGGTTAACCCGCCCCCCAGTCCAAACGAGATATGTTCATAGATGGGAAACAGGCGCGAACCGAGGAGGTCAATGATATGTAAATGGGCATGCTGATGCCCCCGATCATTTTGAATATTCCGTTGTTGCCCACTGGATGGAAGGACAAATGTGACATCCCGTTTTAACGTGTCGTCTCCATTATTTAAAATATAGGTATAAGTGAGGGAAAGTCCTGTCCGCGTTGGAGGAATGCGGTAGAGAGCTTCTAGAGTGAGCCCCCAATTGTATTCGGGGTTAATCGAATCGGTGCGGTGATTATTTACATCGACTGGAACCGTGAACATGCCAATGTTATAAAGTTGCGCTTGATCGGAATAGGTCGTAGAAAGGGAAGAGGTCATCAAAAAGGTTTCTACGCTGAGCTCAACCGTTTCTTGTTCCCGGATAGATTCTTGATGCCGTTGCTTATAGGCTTGAATCTCTTCTTTTGTAAACTCAGAAGCAAAAGTGGATGCGAAAAAAAATAAACACAAACAAAAAAGCCGCATTTTTTGGATTCTTGCGGCTTTTTTGTTTTAAATCAAGACTACATCATTCCCATCCCTGGCATGCCACCCATTCCTGGCATACCACCCATGCCGCCCATGCCACCATCCATAGGCATCTCTTTTTTAGGTTCGGGCTTATCGGTAATCATGCAAGCAACAGTAATGAGAAGGCTAGCAATAGAAGAGGCGTGTTTAAGGGCACTCTTTGTCACCAGAACAGGATCAATCACACCCGCTTTTAGAAGATCTTCAAAGGTGTCTTTGAGACCGTTATATCCCATCGCACCTTTTGCTTCGAAAATCTTTTCAGCTACCATATTTCCTTCTTTACCGCAGTTATTCGCAATGGCAATTGCAGGAGCAAACGCAGCACGACGAATAATTTCGACGCCAATCTTTTCGTCTCCTTTAAGCTTGAGACTATCCAGAGCTTTAACAGCTCTTAAGAGAGCGACACCACCACCCGGAACAACGCCATCGATAACAGCTGCACGTGTTGCATGAAGGGCATCTTCCACGCGCGCTTTTTTCTCTTTCATTTCCGTTTCGGTTGCTGCCCCCACATTGATCACAGCAACGCCCCCTGCAAGCTTTGCTAAACGATCTTCTAGGTTCTTACGATCATATTCTGAAGTTGTGTTTTCCATTTCCTTGCGGATTTGAGCCGCACGCTCTTGGACAGCACGGGGGTTTCCTTTCCCTCCAATAAGCGTCGTTTCCTCTTTGCCTACTTTTAATGTTTTGGCACTTCCGAGAACATCAAGATCGATCGTTTCTAAACTTAAGCCAATATCTTCAGACACAACAGTGGCTCCTGTTAAGATCGCAATATCTTGAAGAATGGCTTTACGGCGATCTCCAAAGGCAGGAGCTTTGACAGCACAGAGGGGCATTCCCCCTTTTAGTTTATTAATCACAAGGGTAGCTAGGGCTTCGCCGTCGATATCTTCCGCAATAATGAGAAGGGGTTTTTGCCCTTTCTCCATGATTTTTTCAAGAATGGGAACGAGATCTTTTGCATGGGAAACTTTCTTATCCACCACAAGGATTTGTGCGTTATTAAGCTCTGCAGTCATTTTCTCTGCGTTTGTGACAAAGTAGGGAGAGAGATACCCTTTATCAAACTGCATCCCTTCAACAACATCGAGGACTGTATCGATCCCTTTTGCATCTGCAATGGTAATGGTCCCATCTTTACCCACTTTTTCCATGGCTTTTGCAATCATTTCACCGATTTCAGGATCATTATTAGAGGAAATCGTTGCAATTTGCTGAATTTCTTCAGACTTGCTGACAGGAGTTGCTATTTTATCGAGAGCTTCAATAATGCTTTGAACCGCTTTATCAATCCCTCGCTTAACCGCCATGGGATTGGCACCCGCAATCACATTTTTCACACCCTCTTTAAAAATTGCTTCGGCTAAAACGATCGCTGTTGTTGTTCCATCTCCCGCTACATCGGATGTTTTTGAAGAGGCCTCTTTCACAAGCTGAGCGCCGATATTTTCGAATTTATCTTTAAGGGCAATCTCTTTTGCAACAGTCACGCCATCCTTCGTAGAAAGAGGAGATCCCATTCCTTTATTAATCACCACGTTCCGTCCTTTAGGACCGAGGGTGACAATGACAGCCTTGGCGAGCGTTTTCACCCCTTTCAAGATTGATTTGAGTGCCGTCTCATTAAATTGTAACATTTTGGCCATCTTTATACTCCTAGTTCACAACCGCTAATACATCTTCTTCTGACATGATGAGGTACTCGACATCATCACTTGCTTCCACTTCTGTTCCGGCATAAGCGCCAAATAACACCTGATCCCCCACCTTAAGCTCGAGTGGCGATAGGGTTCCTTTATCATCCATTTTACCAGGACCTACAGCAAGCACTTCCCCTTGCTTAGGTTTTTCCTGAGCTGAATCGGGAAGAAAGATCCCACCTTGAGTAGTTTTGGCTTCACACCGTTTCACTAAAATACGATTTCCAAGAGGTTTAATCTTCTTAAAAGACATACGTTTGCGCTCCTAAATCAATGGTTTTTTTATCAAAAGGATAAGGACAGGGATTGCTTTTTGTCAAGAAACTTAGCACTAAGAAACGATAGTTGCTAATAAATCAAATATTTTTCTCTTAATTTTTTGAATTGTTCCCGCTCATCTTCTTGATAAGCAATCATTTTCCATGCCGCATAACGCTCATTTAAAAGTAAGCGATAGATCTCTTCGTTCCCATTTGCATGACAAAAAAGTTTTTTCTTCCCCCCATCTACCTTATCTAAATAACCCTTTGTCTGCTGCGGATAGAGACTCTTTAAAATGCCCATAAGTAAATACTGAACACTTAACGGACGATAACGGGAGATATCGGTCACTCGAATGAGGACCCCATGACACTCTTTCCCTTTGAGCGAGCCATAAAAGGGGCGGTAGTGGAAAGGGAAAAAATGGACACCCCGGAGTTTTTGACTGTTCAGCTTCTCGGCAAATAGATCTGCATCGATCCAAGGAGCCCCCACCACCTTAAAAGGGAGGGTGTATCCCACACCAATATTCACCATCTCGAGCTCCCCAAGAATCCCCGTTGATGCATAAAAAAGAGGAGTGTCCGCTTCAGGAATATGGGGGCTCGTAGGGATCCACGCCAGCCCTGTGTCCATGTAAGACATCGTCCGCTTCCATCCCTTCATGGGGATCACCTTCAACTGACATCCGATTTTATATTCCCCATTAAAAAAAGTGGCGAGCTCCCCAATCGTCATCCCATGGCAGTAAGGGACATTGACATACCCAATAAATGAGCGCCACTTCTCCTCTAACATCCCCCCATCAATGATCACCCCATTAATCGGATTGGGTCGATCGAAGACATAGACAGGCATCTTCCGTTTTGCCGCTTCTTCCATAACATAGAAAAGGGTCGTTGCATAGGTGTAGGAACGCACCCCAATATCTTGAATATCATAGATCAAAACATCAACCCCTTTCAGCATCTGATCATTAGGTCGACGTGTCTTTCCATGAAGACTATACACAGGGAGATGAGCGTTATTTCCATTCGCGGTGTTTTCTCCAGCATAGTGGTTTCCTTGCCATCCATGCTCAGGACTGAACAAAGCAACCAATTGCACACCTTTTTTCTGCAAAACCTCTGCCGTAGAATGCAAGTGCTTATCCACTCCCGTGTGATTACTCACGAGCCCCACCCGTTTCCCCTTGAGTTCCTTATCTATCCCCTCCTTGACGAAGGTATCGACTCCTAATTCTACAGCTCCCCAAACGGGTAACCACATTAGTAATAGTAACAAACGCATAATGCATCCTTATTTTTGTAAAATGTTAGGTCAAAAACGATTTTTCGTGTAAAAAAACAAATACGGGGTGGTGTGAATATGTCTCATGAACCGAGTGAATCTCAAACCATGCATCAAGCACGTGACTTGTTATCAACAGTCATGGGCGCTCCCCTCACCCTCGATGAACGGGAAAAAAAAGCGATCGAACTGGCTGCTCATATCCTATCTGAATCCAATAGCCGCATGACAAAACAAGAAAGGAAGCGTTATGGAGAACTCCACCGCATGATGCAAGATCCTGTGGGAAAGGTTTTTATCACAGCCATGACTGATCAATGCTTCCGCAGCCACAATCACAAACGGATCGCAGATCAGATGATTTATCTCCTCAACCTCTACGGCATTCCCAAATTCTTTTCCCCCTTTAAAAGGCTCCAACTCTACCTGTTTAAACTCCTCGGAGACACTTTCGCAAACATCTTGGTTCCCATCGCGATCTTTACCCTCCGCAAAGAGACCGCTGCTGTCATCATCCCTGGAGAGAAGGGCCCTTTACTCCGCCACATTAAAAAAAGAAAAGGGCAAGGGATTCGCCTTAACCTCAACCATCTCGGCGAAGCCATTCTTGGGGAAGAAGAGGCTGTGCGTCGCTTAAACATCTATCTAAAAGACCTCAAACATCCTCATATCGACTACGTCTCCATTAAAATTTCCACCATCTATTCCCAAATCAACCTTCTTGCCTGGGAACGGACCCTTTCCGATCTTTCTACGCGACTTCGCCAACTTTATCGCGCCGCCATGGAAAATCCCATTACCCTCAAAGATGGGAGAAAAAGCTCAAAGTTTGTCAATCTCGATATGGAAGAGTACCGGGATCTCCATCTCACTAAAGATCTCTTCATCAAAGTTCTCAGTGAGCCCGAGTTTCATTCTCTCTCCGCAGGGATCGTCTTACAAGCCTATCTTCCGGACTCGTACGAAATCCTCAAAGAGATTACCGAGTGGGCCCTAAAGCGCGTCCAGAATGGGGGGGCTCCGATTAAAGTGCGGATTGTGAAAGGGGCCAACATGGCAATGGAACAACAAGAAGCCTCCATAAAAGATTGGCCTCAAGCTCCTTACACCACAAAAATTCGGACAGATGCCAATTACAAAAGGATGCTTCTCTATGCTTGCACCAGTCACCATGCCCGCGCTGTGCATATTGGCGTTGCTTCCCACAATATTTTCGATATCGCCTTTGCGATGCTCCTCCGCTTAGAAAATCGTGTAGAGCACGAAGTCACCTTCGAAATGCTTGAAGGAATGGCCGACCATGTTCGTCGCGTGATTCAAGATCTTACTGGAGATATGCTCCTTTACTGCGCCGTTGCTACCCGAGAGGATTTTCAAAGTGCAATTGCCTATCTCATCCGTCGCCTCGATGAAAATACGGGAGCAGAAAACTTTCTGGCTCATAGTTTTGGACTCAAAGCAGGAACCAAAGATTGGGAAGTGCAATCTGCCTTCTTCTCAGAAGGGTGTAAATTGATTGAAACTGTAGAAAAAGAGCCGAGACGCAAACAAAACCGCTTCGATCCTCCGATTCACCTCGATAGCAATGCCCCTTTTGAAAATGAACCCGATACCGACTTTTCCCTCCCCCAAAACCGGAAATGGGCAGAAGCCATCCTTACCAAATGGAAAGAGAAAACCATCGATCCGATTCCCCTTGTCATTGATGGAGAAGAGATTCATACCTCTCATCAAGAGAAAGGGTACGATCCCACACAAATAGAACGCCCTTTATATACCTACTCCCTTGCCAGCTGGAAAGAGATCGATCAAGCCCTGAATTGTGCAAAAAAACAGGAGCACAATTGGAAAAATATATCCGTAGAAGAGCGGTGTGAACTGCTCGCTGAAGTGGCCCA
>JAKQGT010000220.1 GCA_029556005.1 Chlamydiota bacterium
GATTTGGATGATCTCATTGTCTTTTCTGAGTTGATCTCTAAGCAGGGGATCCGCAAAGTGCAAGGATTTGTTGCGGCTGGTGGGCGCGTGGTGAGTGTTGGGAATCCTTTGGGAGTCAGTAAAGAAATTTCTTGGAATGAATTCGGGGCAGAGGGATTTGAACCCCCGACCTTCTGCTCCCAAAGCAGACGCGCTAGCCAAACTGCGCTATGCCCCGAGGGGAAATAACGCTTTATTCTAGCTATCTACCTGATTAAGAGCAATATTTTTTCAAATTTTTGTTTGTTTTATAGATTTTTCAAAAAACATGAAAAATAGATTAAATATATTTATTTTTATTAGTGTTTTGTTGTAATATTTTCACAAAAATTTAACAAAACAAGAATTATGATTCCTCTACGTCCTGTTCAGCAACCGGAAAATCCCATCTGGGATCCCGTATTTTCAGATACTCTCAAGATAGGATCGCTCTATCTCCTTTATGCTACTGTCACGGCTTGTTTTGTCGAAACACTTTCAGATTGTATCAAGCTAGAAGCGGCAGCGGTCGGAGCGACGGCCTTAACGGTTTTGGGGAAAGTAGGGGAGAGATTTGGAGAAAAAAATAGAGATAAAACCTTTAAAAAACTCTGCACGCTTGAGATTGCTTTAATCTATGGTTTGATGGATCTCGTCACACGGGATTTACTCACTCATGAACTGGGGCATGCCCTCATGGCAAAGGGATGTTATGCCTTTGCCCACCCGACGATTTCTGTCACCCCTTTTATAGGAGGAGAAACGACCTATTTTAAAACGGGACTCACCTCTTTGGGAAAATTTTTGGGGAAAGAAAATGTTTCTCTTTGGATTACTGCAGCAGGACCTTTAGCCTCATTTGCTACCAGCTTATCCTTTATTGCTGTGGCCCATTTTAACGAAAAGAAACATCCCCAAATAAGCAAAAGCTTAGAAGTGGCTGCAATTGTGAGTATTGGATCCCACATAGAGTATGCTCTTTCCGCCCTAAGAGGAAAGCATTCTAATGGACATGATTTTGCAAGGCTTGCCAGAGGGGGATATCATCCCATCCCTCTAGCGATGGGGATGGTCATGATTCCTACAGCACTCAAACTTTCTCTCATTTATCTTGAAGAAAATCCCGAGAACTGAAAAGATTTTTGCCTCAAGGTTGCAGAAAGAGGATGATGGTATGAGCGTTGAAGCAGTTGGTAGTGCAAGTGAGGAATTTTCCTTAGCTCTAGAAGGGAATTATCGTGATTTTTTCGGGGATAAAATCCAAACTCTCGCGAATCTTTGTATCAAACCTTTTTGGTTTGTGGAACAAAAACTCTATTCTTGCTTTCTCCCCCTTCATCCGAGAGAATATGGTCAAGCTGTGTCAAAAATCCAGGAGGTGTGTCGCCGCCTTTTTACGTTTATCTTTTCTGTTCCTGCGATGCTAGCTTCTTTACCTTTTTACTTCATGGGGATGGCTTTGACTGGGATCGGAAATGTAATTAAAACCCGTGCTTATCGCTATGTAGAAGGGAACTATCACGGGGAGTTCACAAGTCAGCCCAAAGTGTTTCACTTAAATGCCTGTATGTTTCCCGGATCTCTTCCCTGCGCGTTTGGAGGGGTTTCTCCTGCAAGTATGCGCTTTGACCGTTTGGTCACGACTATTCGTGAAAATGATCCCGACATTGTTTTCTTATGTGAGTTTAACCGCGGACTAGGGATGTCGATGGTGAATGCTTTAAAGGATCGTTATAGCCATTTTGCAATCGATGTTGGGCTAAATGCAACGGGATTGGAAAGTAGTTTCTTTATCGCCTATCGCGGGGAGTTGGCTAGTCCCCCTCTTTATATTCCTTTTAAAGAGGAAAGAAAGGGGATGAACTCAGGCTTTTTTATGTTTGAAACCCCTGATACCTATTATGTAACAACTCATCTCAAAAATCACGAAGGGACTGAAGAGGATACCCGTGCTCAATTGGCTCAACTGAAGCAAATCTTATCCCATATCGAAAATGAATGGATCCAGAAGCGGGTTGTTTTTATGGGGGATTTCAACTTTGAACGGAATTCTCAGCAGTATCAACTCCTAATGGAAAAAGGGTTTATCGATCGTCTCTCAACCGGAGAAGAGACCTGTACTAATGCTATGCAAGTGCATATGGACAATCTTGAAGAAGCGGTGGTTTCTGAGTCGATTGATTACATGCTAGTTCTCGATCGCTCTCAGAAAAAATCCCAGCTCGACTTACACATTGTTAAGTCGTACATTCGAGATGAATACCTGCATGAAGCCCTTTCTGATCATCATATTTTAATCGGAGTACTTGCATAGATCCCTTCGATAGTGTATGTGTAAATTTTTTTATTCATATGAAGATGGGATGACTAGATGACGGCTTTTAATGGGTACAAAGCAGTAGAAAAACTCCGTGAACTTGTTCAAAAACCCGTTGATCTTTCTAAAGAGGGAGCGCTCACGACCAAAAGGTTGGAGCAGATGGTGGCTTCCGCTCTGAACTTTAAGCTTTTTTATGGAACAGAATGCATCAATGAAAAGATCTTAAGTGGACTCTTTGAACTGGCCCTAGAAGCAGGTGCTGTCAAAAAGATGCGTGCCATGCAGAATGGGGAAGTCATCAATAAAATCGAGGGACATGAGAGTGAAAATCGGATGGTGCTTCATACAGCGATGCGAGATTTTTTCGATCGTCAAACGGAAACAGAAGCTGCCAAACAAGCGACAACCCTTGCATATGCGGAACTAGAAAAGCTGAAGTCTTTCTTAGATCAAATCGAGAAACAAGGCTTTACCGATATGATTCAGGTGGGAATTGGGGGATCTGAGCTAGGACCTAAAGCGATTTACTTAGCCCTCCAAGCTTTTAGCAAGCCCGGTAGACGGGTCCACTTTATTTCGAATGTGGATCCCGATGACGCCGCTTCTGTCATGCAACAAGTAGATTTAAGTAAAACCCTTGTAGTGATTGTGTCAAAATCAGGGACTACTTTGGAAACACAAACCAATGAAGAGCTCATTCGGAAGCGGTTTCTGGCTGTAGGCCTTTCCCCTACCAATCACTTTTTAGCAGTTACTGGAAAGGGGAGCCCTATGGACGATCCCTCCAAATACCGTAAGTCTTTTTACATTTGGGATTATGTAGGCGGGCGTTATTCAGCGACGTCTATGGTGGGATGTGTGATTCTAGCTTTTGCTCTCGGAATGGAAAAACTCCTGGAATTTTTAAAAGGGGCGAGTGCCATGGATAAGGTGGCTCTCGAAGAAGATCCCTATAAAAACCTCCCCCTACTTTCTGCTCTTCTCGGCATTTGGAACCATAACTTTCTAGATTATCCCACAACAGCCATTATCCCCTACTCCCAAGCGATGTCACGCTTCCCGGCCCATCTTCAGCAGTGTGATATGGAATCCAATGGAAAGCGGATCGACCGGCAGGGGCATACCGTTGATTTTTGGACGGGGCCGATTATTTGGGGAGAGCCAGGAACGAATGGGCAACACTCTTTTTATCAACTCATTCACCAAGGAACCATTACGGTTCCCGTTGAATTTATCGGCTTTTTAGAAACTCAATATCACGAAGATCACACGTTCAAAGAGACGAGTTCTCAACAAAAGCTCCTTGCGAATCTCTTTGCTCAATCGATTGGTTTAGCTACAGGGAAAAAGAGTGATAATCCTAATAAGCATTTTCCAGGAAACCGCCCGAATCGAGTCCTTCTTGCGAAAAAATGTGAACCCTACACGATGGGTGCCATTCTTTCCTATTATGAGAATAAAGTAGCCTTTCAGGGGTTTATTTGGGATATCAATTCCTTTGATCAAGAAGGGGTGCAGTTGGGGAAGGTTTTAGCGAATAAGATCATTGATCAATTTGCGAAAAAAAATAAAGGAGAGGAGTATGAAAAAGATTTTCCTCTTGGAGCGGTATATCTAGATCACCTTAAGGATCTTTAAATGAAGAAAAGTTCTCCTTTAGCTTGGTGGACGTGGTCGCTCGCCGTTCTCTTTCTCTTTTATGAGTTTTTTGTCCGTGTTTTCCCTTCCATCATGGTGAAAGATTTGATGGCTGCCTTCTCTGTGACGGCAGGGACCTTAGGAACCTTAAGCGCCTTTTTTTTCTATGCTTATGCCCCGATGCAGATTCCTGTTGGACTCTTGATGGATCGCTTTGGAGCGCGGAGGCTCCTCACTTTTGCTGCCCTGTTTTGTGGAATCGGGAGTTTCCTTTTTGGAACAGCCCTCCATTTAGCAGCGGCAGAGTTTGGACGTTTTTTAATGGGGATTGGATCGGCTTTTGCTTTTGTGGGAATGGTCTATGTTTGTTCCCATTGGTTTCCTCCTAAAAAATTGGCCCTCTTAGTCGGCATTGGCAACTCTGTTGGAATGCTCGGTGCCGTGGGGGCAGAAGGGCCCCTTAGCTTTGCTGTCGAATCCTTTGGGTGGCGTTGGACGGTGAATGCTTTTGGGTTTATTGGCATTGTGCTTGCCCTCATTCTCTTTCTCTTCATTCGGAAGGAGCCAAAGAGCTCAAAGGAACAGAAAAGGAAAGAAACTTCAGCAGATCTAGGGGAAAACTTGAAGATTGTCTGTTCGAATTACCGCACTTGGCTCAATGGGATCATTGCCCTTCTCTTTTATATGACAACGGCAGCTTTTGCTTCGCTCTGGGGGATTCCTTTCCTTGTCGAGAGTTATCAGATTTCAAAGGATTTGGCAGGTTTTATCGTCTCAATGATCTTTGTGGGGTGGATTATTGGAGGCCCAATCATCGGGGTGATTTCTGACAGGTGCAACAAACGGAAGCCCTTTCTCTATGCCAGCACGCTTCTGACCTGTCTCTGTATTCTTCCCGTTATCTATTTATCAGGGCTTCCCACCTGGCTTCTATTTGTCCTTTTATTGCTTGTAGGTTTTTTTCAATCGGCTCAGCTACTTAATTTCTCTCTGGCGATTGAGCTCAATCCGATCAAAGCAAAAGGGACAAGTATCGCTCTCACCAATTTTTTGGTCGCCTTTGGCTCTTCCGTCATGCAACCCCTTCTCGGGTTTCTTTTAGATTTAGGGTGGGATGGAAAAATGAGAGAGGGGATTCCTGTCTACTCTTTAGAAGATTACCATATGGCCATGATGAGCTTTCCTGTAACCCTGGCATTATCTTTTATCCTTCTCTTATTCCTCAAAGAGGATAAGAAAATCGATCAAGAGACCTTTGCCGAAATCATCGGTAGGGATTAATTAGGAACTCTCGGAGACCTATTTACTTTTACCGCACCACCAGCAGATTTCTCTTACTTCAGGATTATCCTGTCCACATGAGGAACAAGTCCAAGAGGAAATAATAGGGAATAATCCAGCCATAGCTAAGACTATGTAAATCCATTTATTCATGAAAATAGCTCCCTTATTTACTTTTGTAGCAAACTTCACATGTGACGATTCCTGCGGGATTAGAGTGACCGCAAGAGCACGTCCACCAAGAGGCGGTGATAAGAATCCAAATTGCAGTAGTAATGAAAGTGGTCATAAAAATCTCCTTATTATTTATGAACTCTTTTGAAGAAAAACATTTTTGGAAGAAATATTGAAAGCATAATTTTTATGCAAACTCTTAATCAAACAGCTTCATAAGTTGATCACGGGAAAGGTTCATAGGTAAAAAGAGACGGAATAAAACAACCTCTATCTATTTTTGAGGGAATCTTTTAGAAAGAAGTTATGACAAATTACGCAAAAAACACTGCTATCTGGGGAATTTGTATTGGGGTGTTTGTCCTCTCTTTGGATTGGTCCATCGTTACCAATGCCCTTCCAGAAATTCAAAAGAGTTTAGGAACGAATCTTTCTGAACTGCAGTGGGTTATGAATGCCTTTGGGCTTGTCATTACAGCCTTTTTGGTGACGATGGGGCGCTTGGCGGATGCTTTTGGACGTAAGAGAGTGTTTTGTTTGGGGCTAGGAGTCGGGATGGTTGCAGCCCTTGCAGCAGCCCTTTCTCCCACCCCTTTTTGGTTGATTGGATGTCGCGCTTTTCAAGGGCTGGCTGCTGCAATGGTTGTCCCTGCTTCGCAATCTTTGATGACACATGCCTATAGCGAAAAAGAGCATGGAAAAGCGATTGCGATTTGGATGACGATGATTGGAGCAGGGCTCTCCTGTGGTCCCGTTGTAAGTGGAGTGATTTTAGAGTACCTTTCGTGGCATTGGATTTTCTATTTAAATGTCCCCCTTCTTTTGGTGAGTTTTTTGATGACACGTTTTGCTGCTATGGAATCACGTAATGAAGCGCATCCTCCTAAAATTGATTTTCCCGGCTTATGCCTACTCATTTTCCTTTTAGGAGGATGGGTTTATGGTCTCATCGAAGCCCCCCGTTTAGGATGGTCTTCTCCACTTATCTTAGGGGTTTTTATCTTCTCTTTTGTGGCTTTGGGGGGTTTTGTGATTGTCGAATGGAAAACACGTTACCCCATTTTGCAGATCCACTTTTTTACAAATCGGAACTTTTTGGCAAGTTGCATAGCAAAATTTGCCATTGTTTTTCTGGTCTGGGGGGTGTTTTTTATGACCCCTCTTTACTTGCAAACAGTCCGCGGAGAATCTCCTGCTATTTCAGGGCTCATGATGCTTTGCATTACCCTTTCTTTTACACTCACCTCTCGACTTACAGCCAGGGTTTCTGAAAAGATCAATCGGAAATATTTAATCTATTTAGGGATGTTTCTTGTGAGTATTGGTGTCATGCTCATGTCTCTTTTAGGACCTTATACGGCGGCGATCTGGATGATTTTTCTCTTTGTGTTCTTGGGGTTGGGTTGGGGAACGATGTCTGCTCCCTCCACGGCTATGGGAATAGCTGCAATGCCACGCGAGCAGGTAGGGGTAGCTTCCGGAACAGTGGTGACAATGCAAGAACTCGGGGGATCCGTTGGGATGGCTTTTATTGGGACATTATTCCGGGTTCAAGAGATGAAAAAACTCACGGAAAAACTCCACCTTTCGTCTCTTAATCTGTCTAGTGAAACCATTGAAAAAATCACAAAAGCCTTTGCTAATCCCAATCAAGAGGGGACATTTTTGAGTTATTTACCCGAAGCTTTGCAAAATAAACTCCATGCCATTTTTCAAGAATCTTTCATCCATGGCTTTAAATATGGTCTTTGGGGGTGTGGAGGGGTGATGATTATTGCGCTGATAGGGGTTATTCTGTTGGTATCCAAAGAGACTGCATCTCCTCCACAAGGGGGAGATGAGGTACTGGAAACGCTTCCTTAGTTAACGATCACTGGCTTTAGTCAAGACTCTGGTAGAAGTTAGATCTTCTAACGACAACATTTCTTCATCAATTTTATCGGTCAAAAAACATAAAATGCGCCCTTCTTTCATCTGGATTTCTACTTTTTCTCCTTCACTCACATTAGACAGGCTTAAGAAGTTTTTATCTAAGGTGTCGAATGCTCCTCCCAGATCCCACTTTAAACCATGAGTCTCGAGAACAGCGTGAGAAAAGAGGGGAAAAAGGGAGAGGGTTTGCCCAACTTGAGTCTGGAGTTCATAGTGCTGGTTGGCTTCTAGAAATACCCTATTTTCAGAGGGAGTATGCAAGAGGGAAGCCAGAAAATGATAGGCAGGGCTAGAAGAGTTGTTTGCTAATAGGACAAGCACTTCTCCTTGCGTGACCCGAATCGTTAATTCCTCATTTGAGCTTATTTCTAAATGTTGATTAAACTGTTCAAATTCAATAGGTTGGTCATTTAATAAAACACGAGATTTTCCGTAGAAAGGAAACAAAGTCAGGTGAAGATGATGGGGATGAATAAGCATGTCTGGATGGGTTTCAGAAAGGGCAAATAGGACGGCATCTTCTGTGAATAAAAAAAGCTCTTTGGGGTACTTTAAAAGCAAATAGAGATTATAGAGGGAGTGATCAGGTCGATATCCAAAAGCTCCAAACAAAACAGAAGTCGTTTTGGGACGATGATAAGTTTCGAGGGCAAACCCTAGATCAGTACAATCTTTTGCACGATCTAAGAGGATTTTTTCAATTCCATTGTAAGGGGGACTACTCATCCACAGGGGATTGGCTGAGTCCATATCTCCTACGATGACCGTAGGAGTGATGTTCATTTGGTAGCAGTAATTAAACCCTCCATCAACAGCAATGAGGGGGGGAGTCTCTTCAAAACTTTCGAGATAAGAGGTGACTTTGCTACAGTCTGAAATTTCTCCATTCGCGAAAAAAATAGCTTGTGGATCGATCTGAAGACTTTGAATCAGTAAAAAAAACACTAGGTCCTCCTAAGTGGTGATGGGGTCACAGAGTTTGCCTTCTTCCACGTGGAGGAAATAGGCTGCTGG
>JAKQGT010000238.1 GCA_029556005.1 Chlamydiota bacterium
CGTTTTAGGAGCTCTGCGTGAACATTTTTTTTCGCAGTAATTTCCCTCTTCGAAAGTTTTTAAAACCTGCCAGCCATGAAGCTTGGCTAAAACGCGATGAACAAGGAGCGTGCTTGCCTGGACTCCCCCTCTGGCATGTCCAACAAAACCAGTCAGAGGATAAAGGGAGCCTAAACAGCCACTACACCAAAAGAGTTTGTCCGTAGGAAGATCAAAAGAAGAAAATCCACAATCAGGAATGCATGCGCTAGCTGCTAGCGGATTTGCAAATAATAGAGTTTCAGGGTTTAAAAGGGTTGTCCACGATTCATCTAGCCAGAATGGATCAAATTCCGACATATATCCGATATCAATAGGGATGTCTTCAGCGCAAATAAAATCTAAGGCCCCCTCTAAAAGGCTTAAGATGGGGAAATGATAGTAATGGACATGATAAAAGCCCCTTTTTGATCCCGATAGAGTCCTGCTAATAAATCCTCGACTTTTAAAATTTGAATCTCCAAGAGAAATGCCTCCAAAACTGACGAGTTTATAAGGGGTATGTGTGACATCTATAAGCCTCGTAGGTTCCCAAAAGGATAGAGGAACGCCCAAAAGGCCTTTGGGGCAATGACAAAGGGTTTGTTTATGAGCAATAGTGTCCTCGTGCTTAGGAGTGACATTTGCTCCTGCAATGTGAATGGGATAAATGCAGCTCCAACAGATATCATCGATCGGATTTAAAAATTTTCCCTCAGCCCTAAGGAATAAAGGGAAAAGAAGCAAATTGAGAAGGCAGAAGATTTTGAAGAGCCTTTTCATGGAAGCAACTCCTCTTTTGACATCTTAAGGTTATCATGTAGATCTTCTTGATTAAAACCGCCCTGCTTATAAGGCTGAATTAACTTTTGTAGTAACTCTTTAGCAAGCAGCCCTACCCTTTCCCTTTCAGAAAATATTCTTAAAGCATCACTAAGCGGGATGTTCCCTTCATATTTCTCAAAAGATTCTCCATTTTTCAAAGCAAAAGTGGGAACTCTTTCAATGTTAAAATTTTCAAAAGCCTCAGGATCAACCAAAATAGGGGCTAATATCCCCTTCTCTTTGAGAGATTTCGTCTTTTCAAAAAATTCTCGAAAAGAATTCTGAGGAAGTCCTCTTATCACAAAGAACCCCCCTGTTTTTTCCAAACCGTAGGAAAGTTCTTTAAGGCTTTCTTCTGGAACAGAAAAGGAGATAAAAATATACAAGCTCTCTGATAAAGAAGGTGTTTCTAACTGAGAGTTGTCTCTTTTAAAGCATTTAAAAAAACCTTCTTCCGTATCTATAAGAGAATTCTTGTCATCTGGTATTTTTTCACAGATATGAGGAGATTCCATTTCAAAAACACCTTGCTTCATCTCTTCCTTGGCCCAAGCCATCCCTTCTTCAAATGCTTGCTGCATGTCAGATGAGGAAAAATGATCGACTCCTATTTCGCAGTAGGCTGCAACTCCTACTGCAAAACAAAGCATTTTCAAAAACAGTGAAAGAAGGGTAGGGAGTTTTTGCATGGCTATCTTCTCTTGACTGGAATTTCTTCGATGAGAAGCCGTTTTCCTTCTTGAAGGACACGACATGGAACATTTGCTATGTCAAATTGATGGCAAATGACGCCTCCTTGATCAAAAAAAATGGGCCTATTTTCTTGAGTTTCAAGTTCAAGCGGGCTTCCGTTTACTAAAACCCATTTGAACTCTCCTACTTGGGATTTTGCCCATTTAATGTGCTCTGGATTTGTCCCATCAAAAAGCAAAAGGCCACAAGAAAGGGGTCTCATCTCTAAAGAATTAATAGCCGTCCCCTTTCCTGCTATCAGGTTTCCATTTAGGTCGGTAATGTCTTGGTTTACTATGATAGAGGGATCAAAAAATGCTTTGCGATACCTTGAAGCTTCTCCGATGCCTTGAACAGGTTTTGGCGATTTCAAACATCTAATAGCAGCTTCTTTCCACTCTTTTTGCTTCTCTTGGAGAACTTCTTCTGGAATTTTTTTGAGTTTTTCTTGAATAACTCTCATCAAACTTTCTTCTTCTATAGGAAAGGTGTTTTCATGATAGTCTGCTTTTAAAGCAGTTGAGAAAATTAATAGTAAAAAACAGAAACTCTTAAAGAAAGGGATCTTATGCATACACACTCTCTAATCACTGCGGTTTATAGGGGAATTTATGAATGATAGGAACCTCTTCTATTAAGATCTTATTCCCTTGCTGAGATACACGGCTAGGGAGCTTTTCAACCCCTACCTTTTGGAATAAAACGCCATAAATATCGAAATAAACATCCCCTATTTCCATCGGACAAATAGAGAGAAGTCCTTGTTTATCCTTCATGTAATCTCGAATTCCAGGCATATCATCTCCCCTCACAACAACAATCGCATATTCCTTAAAATTATGGGTTTTCGCCCATTCAAAATGGCAAGGATTGTTCCCATCTACAAAAAGAAATTTTTTGCTAAGACTGAGTGTAGATTGCTTTGGAGAAGCGCCCTTCTTAAGAACAATAAACCTCTCGATAACTTCCTGATCTAGGGACATCAAAGGAAAAGGGTCAAAAAGTCTTTTAGAATAAGTTTTTACCTCTGGAAGCTTTTCTCCTAGATCAATGTTTTCAGGAAGCCCCATTTTGATAGGGAAGATAATTTTGTTATCCTTTTTGGTTAGGTCTATATTTTTGAGTGCTGTAAAAGATGAGACTAAAGGATAACTTTCTCCCATCAGATGAGAAACAACTTCTTCTCCCCAGGGAAGAGATAATTTTATTGTCTCTCCTCCTGATCGAGTAATCTTAGCTTCGGCTACTCCCCCTTTTTGTCCAAAAATAACAGGAAAAACAATCAGTTGCATCTCCTTAGAGTAGATGATGTCCGACTTCACCTCTTCTCCATGAGAAGGGAAATGAAATTGAAGTTTTTCTCCAACTTCGAAACCTTCCAATGTAAGGAGGTAATGCATCATAGAGATAAGCTCTGCTGACACTTTAATATTGCTTTTCTTGTCTTCTATGACAACAGGTTGCGGAATAAATTCTATAGGTTTGCTCTCAAATTTCCCATCAGGAGTTGAAATTGTCATGACAATTCTTTCTCCAGGAAGACATCCCCGACTGCTCATTAAAAACATAAAGCTTTCTTCCCCAACAGAATGCCCATTATCAATGAGGTAATTTCTAGGAAACTCATATTCCTGCTCTTCATTTTCAAAGACAGGTCTTTTCCATTTCACTCTGACTTTCTCAGCTTGAGGCAAATT